>JBDHQY010000075.1:0-8695 GCA_039807315.1 Steroidobacter sp.
CGTGAGGAAGAAGTGCTCGTACTGCATCTCGGCGATCAGCGAGAGCTCCTTCTCTATCGTTTCGCGATTTTTCGCCGACATGCCCTCGGGCCAGCGTCGTCGCAGTCCCGCTTCCGTGAGCGCACGCAAATGTTGAATTGCAGTTGCTCCGTCGGGTACGAGCTCGCGCGGATACCGATACCGCAAGCTGCCCAGCGAGAACTGGCAGCACTCGGCGATTCTCACCGACTCTTGCAGCAAGTTGCGCGGATACACCGTTGTCAGGTCGTCCAGCGTGCGCAGATGGCGCTCGCCATTGGGGAACAGCTGATGCCCGGCTTGCGCAATGGTGCATTTGTGGCGAATGGCAGTGAGCGTGTCCTGCAGCGCCCGACGCTCTCTTGCATGCATGTGCACGTCACCGGCCGCGACCAGAGGAATATCCAGCGCTTCGCCGAGCTGCCGCAGCTGGGCGAGTTGCCGCGCATCGTCCGGCTGTCGATGCAATTCCACGGCGATCCAGCAACGCTGCGGAAACAGGTTTCCCACCCAGCCTGCCAGCGAGGGTCGTGGCTGAGCGGTGGGAAGCCAGAGTGCCAGGCATTCGTTCAGATTGCCCTCCTCGAAATCCGCGCGCGCGAGTTTATAGCTGCCTTTCTCGGATCGGCGGCGCCCGGTGGTGATCAATCCGCAGATCTGCGCGTAGGCCTTCTGAGTCGGCGCGAGCAATACGATGTGCAGGTCATCCGCGGTGTGAAATTCGGAGCCGACGATGAGCTTCAGTCCGCATTTCTTTGCCGCTACATGAGCGCGCACGACGCCTGCCATCGAGCATTCGTCGGTCAAAGCGAGCGCGCCATATCCCAGCTCATGCGCCTGGAGCACCAACTCGAACGGATGCGATGCCCCCCGCAGGAAAGTGAAATTGCTGACGCAATGCAGCTCCGCGTACGCGCTCACGACCAGAACCCGTGCAGATACCAGTTGGCATTGCGCAGATCGAGGAAGATCCACAGATCCTGTCCATTGCTCATGTGCACGACGTAGTAATCACGTTGCACATCCTCGCCGCTCCACCAACCGGTTTCGATGCGCTCGGGTCCGGAGGCGATGGGAGCTGTGGAGATTTGCAGCAGTCGCGGTTCCGGCAACAGCCATAACGGCCGGTCCGGGAACCTTAGACTCGTCGGTTTCTGCGCCACTGCGCAAGGCTGCCAGCTCACCTCGGGCCTATGATCGGCCATGAGTTTCAAACCATGCACATTCTCATCGCCCAGACGCGCGGCCAGCCGGTCGATGGTGTGCGCGAACTCTTCGGTCTGCTGTTGCGCGCGGCTCAGAAGATCCGTCTGTAGCGCAGTGGGTGTGGCGAATTCGTCGGCGTAGACACTCAGCGATACGGTGGGCGCAGGCAGTTCCGTGCGCTCCAGTCGTTCACGCAACAGCGAGAACAGCCGTTCCATGTTCCGCTCCGGTGTCGAGGCGCCGATGCGGATTTGTGTCGCTGGAGCCTGCCGGTGGCCAAAGGTCACGGTGAAACATTGCACGCCGGTATCGCCTGCCCGCAGGTAGCCGACGAATTCATGCAGCATGCGTCGCAGGGGGAACAGCAAGGCTTCGGTGTTTCTGACCTCGAACTCGAATTCGTAGTGAGCCGCATATCTTTCCGGCAGCCGGAAGGTCGGCCGCGGATCGGCTGCTTCCCCCATCAGCCGGTCGAGGAATCGACTGATCCTTGGCTCGAAGCGCCTGGCCACGGCGGCGCGCGGCAGTTCGAGCAGCGAACCGATGGTGCGCACGCCGGCAATGTGCAGCTGGCTGGTGATTTCGGATGCGAGCGTCAGTTTGCCGATCGGCAGATGGCGGATACGCGTGAACAATGCGTGAGGCGTGTGTATGGCAAGTCTGATTCCCGCGCGGGCGAGCAGGGCGGCGCCTTCGAGCGTCGGCCCGATGCCGAGCTGGTAGGTGTAGTGCAGTTCCCGCAATTGCGCTTCCAGCCGTTCGATGAAGCGGCGCAGGCCGCCGAACAAGGTGAGGCTCGCGCCTATTTCGAGCCACAGGCAGGCAGTGCGCGCCAGCCGCAGCTCTTCCTGGATCTCGCCCAGGACGACCGTGCTGCTGAACTGGTAAGCCCAAGCCGCCAGTCGTTCGAGTGCCGCCTGTTCCGCGCGCAGCTTGCGGCTGAGCATCGTGAGCTGAGGGTGGATCGCGAGCGCGACGGTGTAATTCATCGGTGCCCGCAGACCCACCCGTTCCGCCGTGGGATTGCAGCAGATGATCCAGCGCGTACTGCCTTCGCACGCGGTTACGACGACGGCGTCATCGATTCCCGTGTGCAGGGCCTCCAGCGGCAATTGCGACAGATTGATACAGAGCCACAGCATGCGGGGAAAGAAAGCGATGTCAGGACGGACTGGGATGGGACTTCGCGAGCCAAGGGCTTCAAGGCCGATGAACGCGAAGGGCACGATCCGCGCTATCCGGCACGGGTGAATCCAGAATCGGGTTCGGTGGGCAGCGCCTGGAAGTTGCGCCATGCGCTTGCCGGCTGTATCTGCACCGAAAAGCCGCTGCGGCCGCCGCGACACTTGAGGATTTCCAGTCTCAGGCTGCCTTGCGAGTCCGTATGGAGCCGCAGGCGCAGCGCGGCGGGCGAGGGTTCGCACGCTGCCGCAGCAGGCCGATACAGGAAACCGGTGCTGCGGCCCGCTTCGGCGGCGAGCTGCAGTCGCCGCACCTCGCGGTCCTGAACCGCTGCTGGCCAGGCCAACACGGCGCCGAAAGATTTGCAGCGCAAGGTTTGCTCGAAGGCCCAGAGCGTATCGGTGGCGCTCTGCGCCTGAACGATCACCAGCCGCTCGAGCCGGATCTGATGGCGTGCCAGCGCCGGGGCAAAAGGAATCCAGGGCGGAGAGATCAACGCGATGCAGCGTCCCGCCTGGGTGATGCGCGCCAGAGCGGGCATCAGCAAGCGCAATTCACCGATGCCGGTTGCGGCTGGCATCAGCTCGACGATGGTGCCGCTTTGCCAGCCTCCGCCCGGCAGCGCGGCATCGAGCTCGGCAAAACCACTGGCCTCGATGGCGGCGGGCGCGACCCCCTCGCGATTGAGATTGCACAGCCGCGTCAGCCGCTCGAGCTGCGCCAGCTGTTCGGTACTTCGCAGCCGATTCATACAGACTCATCGGCTGCGCGACAGCGCCGTGCGGATCACGCCCACGGCCAGTCCTTCGAGCGTGAATTCCTGTTTGCGCAGATCGATTTCTAGGGGCGGGTAAGCGCAATTCGCCGATTCCAGCCGCACCCAGTGGCCCTGCCGGCGGTAGTGTTTCACCGTGGCCTCGTCGCCGATGCGCGCCACCACGATCTGACCCTGGCGGGCCTGGTTGGCCTGACGCACTGCCAGCAGGTCGCGATCCAGGATGTCGGCATCTTTCATGCTGTCGCCGCGCACGCGCAGCAAGAAATCGGCACGCGGACGGAACAGCGCCGGGTCGATCTGGATGCGGTCCTCGATGTTTCCTTCGGCCAGGATGGGCGAGCCGGCAGCGATGCGACCGAGCAGCGGCAGGCCGCCCGCTTCGCGCTCGTCATCGATGGAGGAGGGCTTGATGCCGACGGGCGCCAGCGCAGGTGTCTCGCGAACGCGGATGCCGCGCGAGATTCCCGGGCGTAACTCGACGATTCCTTTGATCTGCAGTGCTCGCAGATGCTGATCGATGCCTTGGCGATTGCGCAGACCCAGCCCCGAGGCGATTTCGCCGCGCGTCGGCGGGAGCGCGTGCTCTTCCATGAAGCGCTGGATAAAAGCCAATACTTCCAATTGCTTGGGTGTCAGAGTCGACATGTGAATCATACCAGACAAATGTCTGGTACGGAGTCTAGGAGGCCTCGCGGCAGCCCGCAAGTCGGGAGGCGGGCAGCGCTGGCTATACTCCGACCCCCCCTGCAGCCGCGAGCGCGCCGCCGCGATGACCGAGAAACAGACCGCTTCCGACGTGCTGATGATCCGGCCGGTGCGCTTTGCCGGAAACGTCCAGACCGCCGCCTCCAACCGTTTCCAGCAACTGGGGAATGCGGTTTCCGGCGACGCCGTGCAAAGCGCTGCGTGTGCCGAATTCGATGGGCTCGTACAGGTGCTGCGGCAGGCGGGAGTGCGGGTTCATGTGTTCGCAGACACGCCCGAGCCGCACACGCCGGATTCCATCTTCCCCAACAACTGGGTGAGCTTTCACGCCGACGGCACCGTGGTGCTGTATCCGATGCTGGCGCCGAACCGGCGACTGGAGCGCCGCCTCGACATCCTGGAGGCGCTGCACGCACGACACGGTTTCCATGTCGCCCGCACCATCGACCTGACCCATCGCGAAGCGCAGGAGAAGTTCCTCGAAGGCACCGGCAGCCTGGTGCTCGACCGCATCAACCGCATTGCCTACGCCTGCCTGTCGCCGCGCACGGATATGGACGTGCTGGGGGAATTCGCGCAGCGCCTGGATTACGAGATCGCCGCCTTCGAGGCCTTCGATGGCGGCGGCGCGGCGATCTATCACACCAACGTGCTCATGTCGGTCGGCACGCGGTTCGCGGCCGTCTGCAGCGAATGCATCGAGCCGGGCCGGCGCGCGGCCGTGGTCGACCTGCTGCACACCAGCGGCCGCAGCGTGGTCGAACTGAGCCTGGACCAGATGCACCGGTTCGCCGGCAATATGCTGGAGCTGCGCGCGGCGGACGGCGGTTCGGTGATCGCCATGTCGGGCGCCGCGCTGGCCTCGCTCGACCCGGGCCAACGCGCCACGCTCGAAGACGCCGCTGGTTCGATCGTCAGCCATGCCATTCCCACCATCGAACGGCTGGGCGGCGGCAGCGTGCGCTGCATGATTGCCGAGGTGCACCTGCCGCGCGGCTGACGGCGCTGCTCCTTGTCCTGCTCGCGCCGAGTATTGGACAATTCCGACATGCTCGAACTCGGCTGCAAAACCCTGCTGGCTTACCTGCTCGGCGCATTGATCGGCGGTCTCATCGTCGGACAACTGCGCGGTGGCATCGACATCCGCACCCTGGGCAGCGGCAATGCCGGCGGCACCAATGCGCTGCGCACGCAAGGCTACGGCTTCGCGTTCTGGGTCATGGCGATCGACATCGGCAAGGGCTGGGTGGCGGCGGCGCTGCTGCCGGCGTTGCGTCTTCCCTTTGTGGATATCGATCCGGCCGTCGATCGCGAGTGGCTTGCGGTGGCGTGCGCGGCGGCGGTCGTGGTCGGGCATGTCTATCCGGTGTGGTATGGGTTCCGGGGCGGCAAGGGCGCGGCGACGTTGGTCGGTGTGCTGGCCGGGTTGATGCCGGCCGCGCTGCTGCCGGTTTTGGCGGTGTGGCTGGCAACGCTCATGGTGACGGGCTTCGTCAGCTTCGCGACCATGCTGGCGGTAGCCTCATTCCCCATCTACCTGCTGCTCGCTTTCGATCAGCCGCCGGCGGCGCTGCTGGCGTTCGGTTGCGCCATGCTGCTGTTCGTCTGCTACACCCACCGCACCAATATCGGCCGCATCCGCAGCGGCACCGAAAACCGTGCGCAGCGCCTCTGGCTGTTCCGTCCGCGCTGAGCGATGTCTGCCAAGGCCAAATCGCAGGCACAGGTACGGCGTCAGCGGTTGCTGTCGTTGCTGGCCGATGGCGCGTTCCATTCTGGCGAGCGCCTGGCGAAGCGCCTGCGGATTTCACGCGGCGGCGTGTGGAAGCTGATCCGCACCCTGCGCAGTCTGGGCATCGAGATCGAATCGGTGGCCCGTCAGGGTTATCGGCTGCCGCGTGCAGTGGACCTGCTAACCAAGGAAGCGCTGCTCGAGGCGATGTCGCCGGCGGCGCGGTCGTTGCTGGATAGGGTCGATGTCCTGCTCGGCGTCGATTCGACCAATCGCCATGTTTACGACAACCTCGACCTGGCCCCCGGCCATGCGCAGCTGTGCATCGCAGAGCTGCAGAATGCCGGACGCGGCCGTCGCGGCCGCAGCTGGATCGCGCCGTTCGGCAGCGGCATCTGCATGTCGATCGGCTGGCAGTTCGCGGAAGCGCCCCCAACTTTTTCCGCATTGAGTCTCGCTGTGGGCATCGCTGTCGTCAAAGCGCTGCGCCGTTTCGGCGCCACGGGCGTCGGCCTGAAATGGCCGAATGACCTGATCTGGCAAGGCCGCAAGCTGGGCGGGATTCTGATCGAGATGCGCGGCGAATCCGCTGGACCGTCGCAGGTGGTGATCGGCATCGGCCTGAACATGCTGATGCCGTCCACGGTGCGGCTGGAACTGGCGGAGCAGCAGGCGGCGCTGATTGCCGACGTTCACGAGATCCTGCGCGAGGGCACGCCGACACGCAGCGCGCTGGCCGGTGTGCTGACGGAAGAAGTCATCGAGCTGCTGCAGGTGTTCGCCACGCACGGTTTCGAGCCGTTCGTGGATGAGTGGCGGCGGCTCGATACGCTGGCTCATGCACCGGTGAAAGTCATCAATGGCACCGAGACGATCGTCGGCACGGCGCAGGGCGTCGAGGCCGATGGTGCATTGCTGGTCGATGTCGACGGGCAGCTGCGCCGTTTCGTCTCGGGGGAAGTAAGTTTGCGGGCGGCCAGATAAGAGATGCTTCTCTTCGATATCGGCAACACGCGCATGAAGTGGGCCACGCTCGATGGGCGGGGCATCAGCGCACAGTCCGCTCAGGTCTATTTGGATTGGGACGTGGCGAAATTCAGCGCCACCGTACTGGATTCCGTCGAGCGGCCGGAGCGTGCGCTCGTCAGCAATGTCGGCGGTGCGCGCATTGCCGCGGTGCTAAGCGATTCCATCCGTCAGCGGTGGGGCATCGAGGCCGAGTTCGTCAGTACCACCGCTGCAGCGTGCGGTGTTCGGAACGCCTACCCGGAGCCGGCCAAGCTCGGCGTGGATCGCTGGCTGGGTGTGATTGCCGCGCACCAGCGCAAGAAGCGCCTCACCTGCATCGTGGGTATCGGCACCGCCATGACCATCGATGGCGTCGATGCGACGGGTCAGCACCTCGGCGGGGTGATCGTGCCGGGCCCCGACCTGATGGTCGCCAGTCTGCTGCGCAATACCAGCGATATCGCGCGACGGGCGGAACAGGGCAGCACCAGCGATGCGCTCTTCGCGGATAACACGCTCGGTGCCATTCATCAGGGATCGGCGCACGCGCTCGCGGCACTTATAGAGCGTGCCGTGACCTCGATGCAGGAACGGGCGGGCGAAGCTCCGTCGCTCATTCTGACCGGCGGCTTTGCGCCCGCCATCGGCCGTCTGATCCATCTGCCATATGAGCCGATTCCGGATCTGGTGCTACAAGGATTGGCGCGTCTTGCGCAAGAGCCGGTTTCGCGCTGACGGTTCTCAACCAATCGCAGAGGCGACAATCTCGGCAATCGGCCTCACTGCGCACGCGGGAGTATTGCAATCGGCGTTTCCATGGGTACGCGAGCACTTGGGAAAAAGGAGATGGGCTGGTGGACTGGAAAAGAGGGTGGGGTGCAACACTGGCGTTGATCGTCGGCGTACTGTCGTTCCATGCATCGACCCAGGCTCAGATCTACAGCTGCACCGCACCGGATGGCACGCGCGTCTACTCGGATAAGAGATGTGGCCCTGATGCGAAGCTGCTCAAGGGCATCGCCTCCGGCAAGCGACCGTCCGCAGCAGCGACCACAAGCGCGCCGGCCAGGTCGCCAATGGAACTGAGCGAGCTGCTGGAGCTGTGCAACGCGGGCGACCAGAGTGCCTGCATGCGTTGGACCAAGGGCGGTGGGCCCAATCAGCTGCGTTTGAAAGAGCGGCAGCTGGAGAAGTCCTGCGAGGCCGGTTCGCTGCCGGCCTGCGAAGAACGCTATTGCCGCGATGGTATGAGCGAAGAGTGCCGCCAGCGGGTCCTACTGGCCACCTCGATGTCGGGAGAGACCTGGTATCTGCGCGACCAGAGCCGCCCGCCGGCGCAGGATGGATTCGCGACCTACTCGGTCCGCTGCATGCATCGGGACCGGCGTGAGTTTCGCGACGTGCAGGTTCGGTGCGCGACGACTGCCGGTCCGAACCGCTGCCTGAACGCAACGACGCAGCAAGGTTTTCCGCGGCTGGATCTCGCGGCGGCGAACAGCTGCTCGGCCGACGACGCTCGCTGATCTCGATACGGACAGGCCAGCCTTTCCGCTACGATCTACGAGGCAGAGAGGCCGGCCGTCGATCACCTCCGGATCGTCTCGATCCACTTGCCGAAGGCCGCGGCAAAGTCCTGCAGGAATTTCTCGGTGCCCTCGTTCTGCAGCCGGCCCTCCTCGTCGAAGAGGCTGCCCGCGTTGCCGATGTAGGCCTCCGGCTGCTGCAGCACCGGGACGTTCAGGAACGTCAGCGACTGGCGCAGGTGATGATTGGCGCCGAAACCGGCAATGCCGCCGATGGAGACGCTGACCACGGCGCCTGGCTTGCCGTCGAAGACGCTCTGGCCGTAGGGGCGCGAGCCCACATCGAGCGCATTCTTGAGTACCGCCGGAACCGAGCGGTTGTATTCGGGTGTCACGAACAGCAGGGCGTCCGCGGGACGGACCTTGCGGCGGAACTCGACCCACGCGGCCGGCGGCGTCTGCGTTTCCAGGTCCTGGTCGTACAGCGGCAGCTCGCCGATCGGGATCTGCTCGAACTGCAGATTCGCGGGTGCCAGCGCCGCG
>JBDHQY010000076.1:0-8653 GCA_039807315.1 Steroidobacter sp.
CAGCTCCTCGTAGCGCTGCAGGCGCGCCTTGCTCTTTGCCTGGCGTGCTTTCGGATTGGCGCGCACCCACTCGAGTTCGCGCTCCAACGTCTTGCGCAGGGCTTCCTGCTGTTTTTCTTCGGTGGCCAGGCGCTTTTCCTTCTGATCGAGCCAGGAGGAGTAGTTGCCCTGCCAGGGAATGCCGTGGCCACGGTCCAGCTCGAGGATCCAGCCGGCGACGTTGTCGAGGAAGTAGCGATCGTGGGTCACGGCGATCACCGTGCCCGGATAGCTTTCCAGGAAACGCTCCAGCCACGACACCGATTCGGCATCGAGATGGTTGGTGGGCTCGTCCAGCAGCAGCATGTCCGGCTGCGACAGCAGCAGGCGGCATAGCGCGACGCGGCGGCGCTCGCCACCGGAGATCTTGGTGACATCCGCATCCCAGGGCGGCAGGCGCAGCGCGTCCGCGGCAACTTCGAGCTTGCGCTCCAGCTCCCAGCCGCCCTTGGCGTCGATCGCGTCCTGCAGCTTGGCCTGTTCCTCCAGCAACTTGTTCATCTCGTCCTCGCCCAACTCCGGATCGGCGAAGCGGTCGCTGACGGCGTTGAAGCGGTCGATCAGCGCCTGCACGTCGCCGACGCCCTCGATCACGTTGCCGCGCACGTCCTTCGACGGATCGAGCTGCGGCTCCTGCGACAGCAGGCCGACCTTCAGCCCCGGCTGCGGCCGCGCCTCGCCGTCGTGCTCCTGGTCCACGCCGGCCATGATGCGCAGGAGCGAGGATTTGCCCGAGCCGTTCAGGCCGAGCACGCCGATCTTGGCGCCGGGGAAGAAGGACAGGGAAATATCGCGCAGGATCACCCGCTTCGGCGGAACGACCTTGGAAACGCGATTCATCGTGTACACGAACTGGGCCATTTGCTTGGATACCGGGCGGAAACCTTGGAAGGGGGCGGATGATACAGGAGCCCGCGCCAGGCTCGGCAGCGTCCCTAGCGGTCGAACGGGCTACGTCACGAGGAACAGATGACGGGCAGTGCAGCCTTGCGGGACGTCAGTGAGAGCCATACCTGCGGCTTGCCGGATCTTCCGTGAGGTCAGCTGTCGAACGCTGTTTTGCTCGGGGGTGGGTTGTCCTTTTTGGAGATCGGCGTTCGTATGGGGGCTTCGTGCCAGGCGCCGTTGCGGGCGGGGCCCCGCATTTCCAGGACCGCGCGTGAATACGTCCCTGTAGCGCTTGCTCACTCGGAACGTCCTGTTCCTCCTCTCATCCTGAAAATGTGGGGCCCCGCCCGCAACCGCACGCTGCCATCGAAACTACTCTTCCTCCGACACTGTCGCCCAGGGCCGCACGCTGCCCACCGGAAGCTACCCTTCCTCCGGAACTGCCGCCCAAGGTCGCAAGCCGCCATCGAAGCTACGTTTCCTTCCAAAGCTGCCGGGACCGCATACTGTTCGCCTAGGTATCTCTTCCCCGGCTCAACCGAACTGCGCGTCGCCAAACGAAACCCGCTCGCATCCCGGCTCGCAAGTGTTGCCGAAATGAGCTATTCACACCGATACCGTGCGCCTGTCGAACCGAGCTGCTTGCCCTCCCGCTGGACAGGATCGCCCTAATCCTCAACCGCGATGAACGAATCCCACATCACCAACGTGCTGCTGCTCGCCGGTGAGCAGATCGCCCGCTACGGCTTCCCGGACGGCCATCCCTTCGGCCCCGACCGGCACGAGGCTTTCATGCGCGAGCTGCATCGCTCCGGCCTCGATGGCCGGGTGCTGCGGGGCAGCCCGCGCCTGGCGACTCGCGAGGAGCTCGAGGCTTTCCACACGGCCGCCTATGTCGACCTGGTGCGCGAGCGGTCCAGCACCGGTCACGGCTATCTGGATGCCGGCGATACGCCTGCATGGAAGGGAATCTATGAAGCTGCAAGCTCGGTCGTTGGCGCGACGCTCGATGCAGTCGACGCCGTCATGGCGGGCGAAGCGCGGCGCGCCTTCATTCCGATTGCCGGTCTGCATCATGCGGCGCGTGGACGGGCGGCGGGATTCTGCGTATTCAACGATTGCGGGGTCGCCATCGAGATCCTACGGCGCAAGCACGGCGTGCAGCGAATCGCCTATGTCGATATCGATGCGCATCACGGCGACGGCGTGTTCTACGGCTTCGAATCCGATCCGGACCTGCTGTTCGCGGATCTGCACGAAGATGGCCGGCATCTCTATCCCGGCACCGGCAGCGCGGAGGAAACCGGGGCGGGCGCGGCCCGGGGCACGAAGTTGAACATTCCGCTGCCGCCCGGCGCGGGCGACGCCGAATATCATGCCGTGTGGCCGCGGGTCGAGCAGTACCTGGAGCGGGGCCGGCCGGAATTCATCCTGTTCCAGTGCGGCGCGGACAGCATCGAGGACGATCCCATCACGCATATGCGCTTCAGCGAAGAAGTGCATGCCCACACCGCCTCGCGCCTGTGCGCGATTGCCGACGGGCTTGGCCACGGCCGCGTGGTCGCAATGGGCGGCGGAGGCTACAACCGGCGCAACCTGGCGCGGGCCTGGACCCGGGTGGTGCAGGCGTTCGTGGCGGCCGATCGCCGTACCTGATATCCGCTCCGCGCCGCTCTTCCCGTACAATCCCCTGTCCGCCACTTTGGCAATGCCGGCCCGCAGGCCGCCTGCAGGCCAAGTGAGCGATCGAATGATTCCTTAAGTTGGCGCAGCCGCCGCGGTCCCCGAGCGCGACGGTCCATATCGAGGTTGTCGCATGTTTTCGTCGAATTTGACCATTGCCGGTTTCGATCCCGAGTTGCAGGCGGCGCTCGACGCCGAGAGACAGCGCCAGGAAGACCATATCGAGCTGATCGCGTCCGAGAACTACGCCAGCCCGCGCGTGCTGGAGGCCCAGGGCTCGGTGCTGACCAACAAGTACGCCGAGGGCTATCCGGGCAAGCGCTATTACGGCGGCTGCGAATACGTCGACGTGGCCGAGCAGCTGGCCATCGACCGCGCCAAGAAACTGTTCGGCGCCGACTATGCCAACGTGCAGCCGCACGCCGGTTCGCAGGCCAATGCGGCGGCCTACCTGGCGCTGATCAATCCGGGCGACACGATCCTGGGGATGAGCCTGGACCACGGCGGCCATCTGACCCACGGCGCCAAGGTCAATTTCTCGGGCAGGATCTTCAAGACCGCGCAGTACGGTATCGATCCGGTGTCGGGAGAGATCGACTACGTGCAGGTCGAGCGTTTGGCGCAGGAGCATCGGCCGCGACTCATCATCGCCGGCTTCTCGGCTTATTCGCGCGTGATCGACTGGGAGCGGTTCCGCCGCATCGCCGATTCGGTGGGTGCTTACTTCCTCGTGGATATGGCGCACGTCGCCGGCCTGGTCGCCGCCGGCATCTATCCGAATCCGGTCCCGTACGCCGACGTAGTGACCACGACCACGCACAAGACGCTGCGCGGCCCGCGCGGCGGCCTGATCCTGGCGCGCGCCAACCCGGAGATCGAGAAGAAGCTCAATTCGCTGGTGTTCCCTGGCACGCAGGGCGGCCCGCTGATGCACGTGATCGCTGCCAAGGCGGTGGCGCTGCTCGAGGCGTTGCAGCCGGATTTCGCCGTGTACCAGAAGCAGGTGCTGGCGAACGCGCGCGCGATGGCCGGTGCATTGATGAAGCGCGGCTACAAGATCGTCTCCGGCGGCACCGACAACCATCTGTTTCTGCTGGATCTGATCGGCCGCGACATCACCGGCAAGGATGCGGATGCAGCGCTCGGTCGCGCGCATATCACGGTGAACAAGAACGCGGTGCCGAACGATCCGCGTCCGCCGTTCGTGACCAGCGGTCTGCGCATGGGCACGCCGGCCGCGACCACCCGTGGCTTCCGTGAAGCGGAAGTCATCGAGCTCGCCGACTGGATCGCCGATGTGCTGGATGCGAACGGCGCGGACGAGGCAGTGAACAAGGCGCGCGGCAAGGTGGAGGAGATCTGCCGCAAGTTCCCGGTCTACGGGAAATAATCGCGCACTGTCGCGCGAGCGGCGCACGATGAAACCTGCTGCCTGCCCAATCCGTGTGCCGTACTTCGGACCGGGCAGCCTGCGGGCGTAGCCGGTGCATCCGCAGCCATGCATTGCCCTTTCTGCAATCACGAGGAGACCAAGGTCATAGACTCGCGGCTGGCGAGCGAGGGACAGCAGATCCGTCGCCGGCGCGAGTGCCTGAAATGCAGCGAGCGCTTCACGACGTTCGAGAGCGCGGAGCTGGTGATGCCGCGCATCGTCAAGAACGACGTGAGCCGCGAGCCCTTCGACGAGCAGAAGCTGCGCGGCAGCATGCTCAAGGCGTTGGAGAAGCGTCCGGTGGCGAGCGAGGCGGTGGATGCGGCGGTCGCACGCATCTGCCACAAACTGCGAGCCATGGGCGAGCGCGAAGTCGCCTCGCGCCTGGTCGGTGAGCTGACGATGGAAGAACTGCACACTCTCGACGAAGTGGCGTACGTGCGCTTCGCGTCGGTCTACCGCAGCTTCCAGGATATCGATGCTTTCCGCGAAGAGATCGACCGCATGCGCCATCGGCGTATCCGCGAAGAAGCCGAGAGCCAGCTGGTTCTGTGGTCCGGCGAAAACGGCAAGAAGAAGAAATAATGCCGCCGCCCGCCTGGTCCGATATGTTCTCCGAACTCGATCACCTGATGATGCGCCGCGCGTTGGAGCTTGCAGCGCTGGGTCGCTACACCACGCATCCCAATCCGCGCGTCGGCTGCCTTGTGGTGCAAGGCGATCGGGTCGTTGGCGAAGGATGGCATCGTCGTGCAGGTGAGCCGCACGCCGAGCCGCTCGCGCTGCAAGCTGCCGGTGCGGCAGCGCGCGATGCGACGGTTTACGTCACGTTGGAGCCGCATGGCTTTCAGGGAAAGACGCCGCCTTGTACACAGGCGCTGATTCGCGCCGGGGTGAAAAGGGTGGTCTGCGGAACGCTCGATCCGAATCCGCGGGTGCATGGCGATGGCGTGCGGCAACTGCAGCAGGCGGGTATCGAAGTCGTCAGCGGCCTGCTCGAAGCCGAGGCGCGCGAGCTGAACGCCGGTTTCGAGAAACGCATGCGGACGGGCCGGCCGCGCGTCATCGTGAAGATCGCCGCCAGCCTGGACGGTCGGGTGGCGTTGGCGAACGGCGCAAGCCGCTGGATCACCGGCGCAGCGGCCCGGGCCGACGTGCAGCGTTTGCGGGCCGCAGCCAGTGCGGTGTTGACGGGGATCGATACCGTGCTGGCCGATGATCCACAGCTGACCGTGCGCGATCCGGGCATCGATACCCTGGGCCGGCAGCCGCTGCGCGTCGTGCTCGATTCCAGGCTGCGTATGCCGTCGACGGCGCGCATGCTGAAAGAGAAGGGTGAAACGCTGGTTTTCACCGCTGCGCCCCGCCTGACGGCGGCGACGGAGCTGGAGCGTGCCGGCGCCACGGTTCTGGGGGCGGCCCTGGATTCGCAGGATCGAGTCGATCCGGCCGCAGTGCTGGCCGAACTGGGCCGTCGCCAGTGCAACGATGTGTTGATCGAGGCCGGTGCGACGCTGGCCGGGCGTCTGCTGGAACTCGGCCTGGTGGACGAGCTGATCGTCTATATCGCGCCGATCCTGCTCGGGCCGCAGGCCCGGCCGATGGCACAATTGCCGCGCCTCGACCGTCTCGACGATCGCTTACAATTCCATCTGCGCCGCAGCGAGACTCTCGGCGCCGATCTCAAACTTGCCTTGATCCCCGCGCCCGCCGGGACCGAACCTTCATGAAGCTCAATACCACCGACGAAATTCTGGCCGACATCCGCGCAGGGAAAATGGTCGTCATCATGGACGACGAGGATCGCGAGAACGAGGGCGATCTCATCATGGCCGCGGAATTGACCCGCGCCGAGGACGTCAATTTCATGGCGCGCTACGGGCGTGGCCTGATCTGCCTGACGCTGACGCGCGATCGCTGCCGTCAGCTGCGGCTGCCGCTGATGGTCAGCGACACCAACCTGGATCATCGCACCAACTTCACCCTGTCCATCGAGGCGGCCGAGGGCGTGACCACCGGCATCTCGGCTCACGACCGCGCGCGAACCATCCAGGCTGCCGTGCGGCGCGACGCGCGACCGGAAGATCTGCGGCAGCCGGGCCATATCTTTCCATTGATGGCGCAGCCCGGTGGCGTACTGACGCGTGCCGGTCACACCGAGGCAGGATGCGATCTGGTGCGGATCGCGGGACTGGAGCCTGCGGCGGCGATCGTCGAGGTGCTGAACGAGGACGGCACCATGGCGCGCCGGCCGGACCTGGAGAAGTTCGCGCAGCATCACGGGCTGAAGATCGGCACCATCGCCGACCTGATCCGCTATCGGCTGGAGAAGGAGCGTTCGGTCGAGCGCATCTCCGAGCAGGACATCCAGACCGAGTTCGGCCCGTTCCGCATGTACTGCTACGAGGACCACGTCAATCGCACCGTCCATCTGGCGCTGGTGTGCGGCGCCATCGGGCCGGGCAGCGTGCCGCTGGTGCGGGTGCATCTCAAGGACACGCTGCGCGACGCCGTCGGCGTACAGAACGACTGGCTGGGACGGCCGCTGCGCTCGGCGATGCAGCGCATCGCCCGGGAAGGGCAGGGAGTCATCGTGCTGCTGCGGCCGGAGGAGACGCCGCGGGATCTGATGGACGCGGTGCAGGCGCTGGGCCATCAGGAGCCGGCCGCCGCCGCCGGGGCCAAGGTGCTGCGGACCTACGGCATCGGGGCGCAGATCCTGCGGGATCTGGGCGTCTCGCGGATGCGGGTCCTGTCGGCTCCCAAGCAGATGCAGGCGCTTTCGGGCTTCGACCTGGAAGTGGTGGAGTACGTCGACGGCTGAGGGCCGGTCGAGCGCCTGGCGGGAAAGGCTGCAAGAACAGCGAAGGATGAAGCGCCGCCGGCTATACTGCCGGCCCCGAGGTTTCCACTGCCGGCTTCATCCAGGACTTCCCGCGATCCCATGGACATCAAGACTCTCGAAGGCGACCTGCAGGTGCGCGAGCTGCGCTTTGCGATTCTCGCCGCGCGCTTCAACGATTTCATCGTCGATCAGCTGGTACGCGGCGCGGTCGACGCGCTGCGTCGCCATGGTGCAAGCGACAAGCAGATCGAGATCGTGCGGGCGCCCGGCGCATTCGACCTGCCGGTGGTGGCGCGCAAGCTCGCATCGAGCCGCCGTTACGATGCCATCGTGGCGCTCGGTGCCGTGATCAAGGGGGCCACCGCTCATTTCGATTACGTCGCGGGCGAGTGCGCCGGCGGGCTGGCGCGGGTGGCCAACGATAGCGGCGTTCCCGTGGCCTTCGGCGTGCTGACGACCGACACCATCGAGCAGGCCGTCGAGCGGGCGGGCACCAAGGCAGGCAACAAGGGAGCGGATGCCGCGCTCACGGCGATCGAGCTGGCGAATCTGCTGCGCAAGATCGAGCAGTAAGCGGCTCGAGTCTGGGTTTCTCTGGATCGATTGCCGGCGCGGCGCAAACCGCGCCGCGCGCGGTGCGCTCTCGAACAGCAAATGACCAACCTTTCCAAAAAAAAACCGGCCCGCGGCACTCGTGCGCGTTCCGTCGCCCGCAAGCTCGCCATGCAGGCGCTGTATCAATGGCAGCTCACCGGCCAATCGGCAGCCGATATCAATCTGCAATTCCTGGCCAGCGAGGACTCGGCGAGCGCGGACCGCGAATACTTCACCGAGCTGCTCAAGGGCTGCGTCGCCGGCAGCGAACGCATCGGCCAGGCGATCGCACCGTTCATCGACCGGCCGCTGAACCAGCTCGACCCCGTGGAAACCTCGATTCTCATGATCGGCATGTACGAGCTGCGCGATCGCATCGAGATTCCGTATCGCGTGGTCATCAACGAAGCGGTGGATCTGTGCAAACGCTTCGGCGCCACCGACGCCCACAAGTACATCAATGCCGTTCTCGATCGCGCCGCGCGCGAGATCCGGGCGGCGGAACGAGGGTAGCGCTCCGCGCCGCCTCCTGATCGCGCGTCATGAGTCTCGGCGAATTCGACATCATCGGCAGGTACTTCGCGAAGCACGACTTGCGTCGCGACGTGCTGCTGGGCGTCGGCGACGACGCAGCGGTGATGGACGTACCACAGGGGCGCAAGCTGGTCGTCGCGATGGATACCGTGGTCGAAGGCGTGCATTTCCCGGTCACGACCGCGGCCAGCGATGTCGGTTATCGCGCGCTCGCGGTCAACCTGAGCGATCTTGCGGCGATGGGTGCGCAGCCTTCGTGGATGACGTTGTCGTTGTCGCTGCCGCACGCCGCGGCGGCCTGGCTGGAGGGGTTCGCCGCCGGTCTGTTCGAGCTGGCGAACGCACACGATGTGGTGCTGATCGGCGGCGACACGGTGCAGGGACCGCTGGTCGTGACCGTGCAGATCGCCGGTTGGGTGGAAGCCGATCGCTGGCTGACCCGTGGCGGCGCACGCCCGGGCGATCTTCTGTTCGTCTCCGGCGTGCCGGGCGAGGCGGCCGCCGGGCTTGCGGTGATCCAGAAGAGTCTGCCCAAAGGCGCCGCAACAGATCATCTGCGCCGCAGCTTCCTTCGGCCCGGGCCGCGCGTGGCGTTGGGGCGATCGCTGCGGCCGATCGCCAGCGCCGCGATGGATATT
>JBDHQY010000077.1:0-8653 GCA_039807315.1 Steroidobacter sp.
CCTTCTCGGCCGAGAACGGCAGACGCGGCTATTGGTCGCCGCTCGATACCTTCCGCCAGGTCGGCGGCAACATCTACTTTCTCGAGCCCTACGATCCGGGCCGCGTTCCCGTTCTCTTCGTACACGGCGCCGCCGGCTCGCCGCAGGACTGGCGTCGCTTCTTCGATCATATCGACCGCTCGCGCTATCAGGCATGGTTCTTCCAGTACCCGTCCGGCGCATCGCTCGAATCGATGTCGCATCTGCTTTACTGGAAGCTGCTGAACCTGCAGCTGCGATACGGTTTCGAAAAGCTGCATGTGGTCGCACATAGCATGGGGGGATTGGTCGCGCGGCGATTCATGCTGGATCATGCCGCGCATCTGACGCAGCTCGACCAGTTCGTCACGCTGTCGACTCCTTGGTCAGGTGAAGCTGCAGCCACGCTTGGTGTCGAGCATTCGCCCGCGGTG
The DNA here is from genome assembly GCA_039807315.1 of Steroidobacter sp. GTDB lineage: Bacteria > Pseudomonadota > Gammaproteobacteria > Steroidobacterales > Steroidobacteraceae > Steroidobacter. The sequence goes on from JBDHQY010000077.1 coordinate 453, forward strand.
GTGCCTTCGTGGCGCGACATGCAGCCCGAGGGGGCATTCCTGCAAACCCTGTTCGACCGGCCGCTGCCTGCCGGCGTTCGGCACACGCTGCTGTTCGGACATCGCGGCGGCTACAACCTGCTGCGCCCGACCACTGACGGCACGGTGACGCTCGCGAGCCAGCTGCGCCTCGCCGCACAGTCCGAGGCGCAGTTGGTGATGGGCTTCGACGAGGATCACGCCAGCATCCTCGCCGCACCCGCGGTGATGGAGCAGGTATGGCGCGCTTTGGACGGCAGTCACGCACAGACAAGGGTGAACGGACGACTCGGGCTCGATCTGGAATATGCAGTCGATACGCAAGTGGCGTCGCTTGCCGGCCCGTTCCTGAGGCTGACGCCGATTGCACATGAGACTGGCAGCGGGCAGCCCATCCTGTTGCCTCTCTTGCCCGAGAAACGCAATGCAACGCTGGGGCCGATCGCCGCAGGTACCTATGAGCTGCAGCTGATGCTGCCGGGATTCCGTACTTCCCCTGCGCGGCAGCGCATAACGATCCCCGCCGACGATCTCGCCACGGCATCGTTCAAGCTTTCGCCGCAAGGCGTTCTGGCCGCCTATGTCGGCATGGACGGTGACGCCATCGTCTACCCGGCGGGCAGCTATCGCCCGCCGCATCCGAGCGTCGTCATCGAGCGCGTGTCGATCGACGGTCCCGGCGGCAAGCGGACGCTGGTGCCGCGACGAGATGGCGATCCGGATGTCTGGCCGGCCTACGTGGACGGACGCGACGATGCCGTTGGGCCAATGTTTTGCTTCACCCATCTTGCCGCAGGCGAGTACCAGCTCGAGATCGTTGCCGAGGGTTACGCGCCATACAGGGCTCGATATACAGTGGAGGTGGGCGTATCGCCGCCGAGTTCGCCGATCGTGCTGCAGCCGCGCTGACTCAAGCGAATACGAGGTCACGGACGGCGTCTGCATAGTGAAACGGGTTTGTAGAACTCCATGATGCGGGCCCGACATTGCTCAGTGCAGGCATCGATGGCTGCGCCGCGAATCCCAGGTGGTAGAACCCTGTTCATGTCTGCGATGCGGCGTTGTTCCTCGCAGCAGTACTGCAATGGAAGTACCGCAACAATTGTGTTGACTGATTCTCCGGGTCGGTGCTATAGATTATTTTAGTATTCAAACATATTGGTTTAACGCTGAAATAGTTTCGACGATCGAGTTCGACGGGAAGATCTCCGCGCAGGGTGAGCGCAAAACACTATTAAAGAGCCCAACAGGGCGGGGGCGCTGAGATGTCAAAGAACCAAGAACAAGCGGTTCACGGTCCGCAGTCGGGCACCACGAACGTGACGCTGCGGCGAATACTCGGCCTGCTGGGTACGACGTCACTCACCCTGGCAACCTGGTCCACTGCCGCGATTGCACAGAATGTTCCTCAGACCGAAGTCCTGGGAGAGGTGACGGTTACCGGCACGCGCGTAATGCGCGACGGCTATGAAGCGCCGACACCTGTATCCGTTCTGGGCGTGGAGGAGATGCGGGCGTCGCCAACCACGAATCTCGCCGATTCGGTGGTCAGGTTGCCGGCGTTGTCGGGCAGCCGGACCTCGCACAACCAGGCGCAGGATCTCAGCTCCGGACAAGGCGGTGCGAATTTCCTCAATCTGCGTGGCCTGGGCACCACGCGAACCCTGGTATTGATGGACGGTCGCCGCATGGTCGGCGCTTCTCTGGCCACGACTGCGTCGGACGTCAATCCGATCCCCACCGCGCTGGTCGAGCGGGTGGAAGTGGTGACCGGCGGCGCTTCCGCGGCGTACGGTTCGGATGCGCTGGCGGGTGTGGTCAATTTTGTCCTGAACCGGGATTTCGTCGGTGTGAAAGGCGATGTCGAGGGCGGAATTACCGGTAAGGGAGACGGCGGCAATTACAAGGCGTCGATTGCCGGCGGGACGCGTTTCGGCGCGGACCGCGGACACGTGATGGGCGCTTTCGAATACGCCAAGGCCGAGGCCATTCCGCACAACAATCGATCGTGGGGGAAGGTTCCGTTTCAGCTCATCAGCAATCCCGCCTACACGCCGAGCAACGGTGAGCCGCAGTATCTGAACGCGCGGGACGTGGGGTCGTCGATGTTCGCCGATGGCGGACTGATCACCGGCTGCACCTTTGCCAGCGGCACTCCCGGTCCGTGCCCGCTGCGTGGCACCCAGTTCGTCGAAGGCGGCGCGCCTGCTCCGTTCGAGTTCGGAATCGTTTCGCCGCCGCTGATGATCGGGGGCGACTGGCGGGACAATCGGGTGGACCAGCTGCCGTCGCTGACGATGCGGAGCGAGCGCTATTCGGCGTTCGGCCGGGTCAGTTTCGATGTCACCGATAACACACGGGCGTATGCGGAACTGCAATGGTCCTCGACGCGGGCGGCCAACCCGTCGCAGCTGCGGCCCTTCGACATGGCGCTGAGCATTCGCGCCGACAATGCTTTCCTTCCCGAATCCATTCGCCAGGAGATGGTCGCTGCCGGCATCTCCGCAGTGACGCTGGGAACCAGCAATCAGGATCTGCCCATGGAGGGCGGCGACCATACCCGCAAGTTCAGTCGTTACGCGCTCGGCATGGAGGGCGACCTGGCCCTTGCCGGCTCCGACTGGCGCTGGGATCTGTACGCCGGACGCAGCGAGCAGGATGTCGAGCTGCGGGCGCCGACCAGTCGCGTCACTCGATTCTTCCGCGCCGCCCTCGATGCCGTGTTCGACGACGACGGCAGCATCGTGTGCCGGGTGAATATCGATCCCAATCCGAACAACGACGAACCGGGCTGTGTGCCGTACAACGTGATGGGCGTGGGCGTCAATTCGCGCGAAGCGGTGAATTACGTGATCCGCCAGGGTCATGCCCTGCAGGAACTGCGACAGGATTTCTTTGCCGCCAGCATGAGCGGCGAGCCTTTCTCTTCCTGGGCCGGTCCGGTCTCGCTGGCGCTCGGCGCCGAGCATCGCCGCGAATCCGTCGGTGGCTGGGCCAGCGAACTGGATGAGGCGAATTCGTTCTTCGCCGGGAACTGGCATGCCTCCAAAGGTGACTACCAGGTGACCGAGGGCTTCCTGGAGACGGTGATTCCGCTGGCTGCCGATCAGCCGTTCGCGAAATCGCTGGATTTCAACGGTGCCGTACGCTGGACCGACTACAGCACCTCCGGCGCGGTGACCACCTGGAAGCTGGGTGCAACCTGGTCGCCGATCGAGGATGTGCGCCTGCGCTTCACCCGCTCCCGGGACATCCGCGCTCCCAGTCTGGGCGAACTGTTCAATGCCGGCATCAGCGGCACCACCAATGCGTTCGATCCGGTCATGAACGTGACCAGCACGGTGCAGCAGCTCACCAAGGGCAATCCGAACCTGGACCCGGAGGTGGCCGATACCACCGGCGTCGGCATCGTGTTGACGCCGAGTGTGCTGCCCGGCTTTGCCGTCTCGGTCGACTACTATGCGATCGAGATCGAAGATGCCATCTCGACATTGGGCTCCACCGAGATCATCCGTCGCTGTGCCGATGGGGTGACCAGCTTGTGTCCCTTCATCACCCGCAATGCCGACGGCTTCGTGACCAACGTCAGCGTGCTGCCGCAGAACATCCTGTCGCAGAAGGCCACCGGCTACGATGTGGAGATGAGCTACCGGCAGCCGCTGGGCAGCGGCGACCTGGCCTTGCGGGCCCTGTTCACCTACTTCGATTCGCTGGAGACCCGCGATGCGCGCACCGTCCAGGGTGCCGGCGTCAATACGCCGTCGTTCGGCATCGGCGGCGGCAGCGCCTTGAGCTCGCCGCGCTACCGTTACCTGCTGTCGGCCGCCTATCGCTACGATCGGGTGAACCTGACGCTCACCATGCGAGGCGTGAGCTCGGGTGTCTACAACAACGACTTCCTGGAGTGCACCTCGGGATGCCCGACCTCGACTTCCCTGCGGCCCACCATCAACGACAATCACATCGCTTCGGTGCAATATTTCGACCTGGCTGTGAATTACAAGCTGCGCGACGAAGGTCTCGAAGCCTATGTCGGCATCGAGAACCTGTTCGACGAGGACCCGCCAATGATCTCCGGAACGTTCGGCACCGGCTTCATCGACGGACAGGCGAACCAGGCGAACTACGATCGTCTGGGGCGTCAGTTCCGCGCCGGCATGCGCTTCAAGTTCTAGGGATCTGACGGGCAGGGCGATCGCAATGGTTGGAATCGAAAGCGCGGGCGCGAGGAGCGGCCCGCGCGAACCACGAATCATCTTGACGAGATCGACAGCATGACGACTCCGGCCGATTGCAGCTCAGGTGGATGGCGCAGAGGACTGGCGCTGGCCTTGGCGGCCTGGCTGCTGACCGGGTGTTCGCGGACGCCGGAACCGGAAGTGCCTGCGGCTGCTCCGCGCATGCGCATCGTCACTACCGATCAGTACCTGAATACGTTGTCCTACGTGTTCGGGACCAGCATCAATCTCGAGCTCAAGTTTCCGCCGCCGCGGCGTACCGAGGGGCTGTTGGCCAACGGTGCGACCCTGGCCGGGATGACGCCCACGCAGGTGGAAATGTTTCAGCGCGCCGCCGACAGCGTGGCCGCTCAAGTGGTCAGTCCCGAGCGTCGCAGCTTTCTGATCCCCTGCCAGCCGGCTGCCGTCGGCGCGGCGGACGATACCTGTGCCCGGGAGTTTCTGGGCCGGACCGCCCGGCTGCTGCAGCGCCGGCAGGTTCCGGCGGCCGAGCTCGACGAATATGTGAGCCAGGCTGCGGTGATCGCCAACGACATGGGTGATTTCTACACCGGGCTGCGGGTGGTGCTCGAAGCCTTGCTGCTCAGCCCCGAAGTTCTGTTCATCGCGGAAACCTCCGAAGCGGATCCCGAGAACCCAGGGCAGCAGCGGCTGGATAGCTATTCGCTGGCTTCCCGGCTGAGCTTCTTCCTGTGGAATGCCGCGCCGGACGACATGCTGCTGAGTGCGGCCGAAAGCGGCAAGCTGCATGACGAGAAGGGACTGGCGCGGGTGGTGGACTCCATGCTGGCGAGCCCGCGGCTGGCGACGGGCGTGCGGGCCTTCTTCGACGACATGTTCGCTTTCGACAGCTTCGATTCGCTGTCCAAGGACGCCACGGTCTATCCGTATTTCACCGGCGCGGTGGCACACGATGCGCGCGAGCAGACGCTGCTCACGGTGGTCGATCATCTGCTCGACAAGAATCTCGATTATCGGGATCTGTTCACCACTCGCGCCACTTTCGTTTCCGCGGCGCTGGCGCCGATTTACCGGCTGCCTGCCGCCAGCGGCTGGTCGACCTACGAGTTTCCGGCGGACAGCCCGCGTCGCGGCATACTCACGCACGTCAGCTTCCTGGCATCGCATGCTCATCCCGGTCGCAGCTCGCCGACCCTGCGGGGCAAGGCGCTGCGCGAGCTGCTGCTGTGTCAGGTCGTGCCGCCGCCGCCGCCCAACGTGGATTTCTCGGCCTTGAACAATCCCGATGCGCACTATCCCACGCAGCGCGACCGTGTGGCGGCGCACCTGGACAATCCAACCTGTGCGGGCTGCCATCGGATCACCGACCCGACCGGACTGGCGCTCGAGAACTTCGACGGTGCTGGCCAGTTCCGCGGCAGCGAGAACGGCACCTCGATCAATGCCAGCGGCGATCTCGATGGCAAGCCGTTCGATGATGTGATAGGTCTGGCGCAGACCCTGCACGACAACCCCGGTCTGCCGAGCTGTCTGGTGCAGCGTGTTTACAGTTACGGCTCGGGCGGCGCGGCCAGGACGGCCGACCGTCCCTTGTTGCAGTATTTCACCGCCCGCTTTGCGGAGAAGGGCTACCGGCTGCGCGACTTGCTACGGACGGTCGCGCTCTCCAAATCCTTCTCGCACGTCGCCGGCAGTGAGGATGCGATTCCTCAAGAGCAGAGGATCGTGCAGGCAACCGGCGAGCAGGGCGCTTCGCGCCTGCAGCCGGACCAGCCTTGAGTCGTTCAGTGGCAGGAGCAAGGTCATGACGAGCATCAGCCGGCGAAAGATTCTGCGAGGCATGTTGAACGGGACCGCCGTCACCGTCGGCCTGCCCTTGCTCAACTGCTTTCTGAATGACAATGGCATCGCCCTGGCTTCCGGCGCCCCGCTGCCGCTGCGCTTCGGCACCTGGGGCTGGGGACTGGGAATGACCTCCGCGGTCTTCGTCCCCAAGAAGACCGGAGCGGATTTCGATCTGCCGGAGGAGATCGCGGCACTGGCGCCGGTGCGCAGCCACATCAACCTGATCAGCAACGCCAGCGCCTTCCGCGACGGGCATCAGAATCTTTGCCACTACACCGGCTGGGTGATTTCGCGGACCGGGGCGGCGCCGACTGGCGGCGGCGACATTCCCGGCGAAACCATCGACGTGACCATCGCCAATCGCATCGGCGGCGGCACCCGCTTTCGGTCCTTGACCGCCACGGCCACCGCCGATGTCCGTACCACCTACAGCTATGCGGACAAGAACACGCCCAATGCCCCCGAGTGGTCGCCGCAGCAGTTTTACGTTCGTTTGTTCGGGCCCGACTATCCGGACCCGAATGCCAAGAGTTTTTCCCCCGACCCGCTGGTGATGGCTCGCAAGAGCGTGCTGTCCGGGGTCATGGATCACACCCATTCGATGATGCGCCGGGTCGGTGCCGAGGATCGCGCGCGTCTGGATCAGTACTTCACCGGGCTGCGTCACCTGGAGCAGCAGCTGCAACAGCGCCTGGAGAAGCCCCAGCCCATCGCTGCCTGTCGGCGTCCCGGCGAGATCGGCGCGGATCCGGCCATGGGCCAGGACCAGGATGCGGTCACGCAGCGTCACCGGATGATGACCGATCTGCTGGTGATGGCCCTGGCCTGCGACCAGACACGCGTCTTCAACATGGCGTATACGGCGGGTTTCTCCGCCACCGTCAAGCCCGGCTACGAGAAGCCGCACCACACGGCCACGCATGAGGAGCCGGTCGATCCCAAGCTGGGCTACCAGCCCGAATCCTCCTGGTTCACCCGCCACGCCATGGCCGGCTGGGCCGACTTCGTCGGCGCCTTCGCCAAGATCAAGGAAGGTGATGGAACCTTGCTGGACAACGTTTTCATCTACGCCACCACCGACGTCGGCTATGCCAGGGTTCATTCTCTGGACGGCATGCCCATATTCACCGCCGGTCGTGCGGGCGGCCGGGTGAAAACCGGTCTGCACATCGACGCGAAGCGTACGGCCGGCACGCGCGTGGGTTACACGGCCCTGCGTCTCATGGGAGTGGACACGCCCTCCTGGGGCGCGGAAAGCAACACCACCTCCGATCCGATCTCGGAGATCCTGGTCTGAGTCGGGGCAGCGACCTGAGCGCCACGGTCCGTACGTCGGAGCGGGCGGGGCGGATGAGTTCACGAGAGGGCAGCATGCATTCACACTGGAAGGGGCCTTGGAGTGTTTTCGCCCTCGTCGGGCTGGCCGTCGGCGGTCAGGCCGCGCACGCACAGGAGCCGGCGCCGTTCTGGCAATCCAGCGCTTCGACCGAGGCCGAGCAATGGCTGCCCGAGCCCATGCCGCCGGGCTTCGAGGTGGTGCCCACCGAGCTGGAAGGCCCGGTGTTCGCCACCGCCGCCGGCAAGACGCTGTACATCTGGCCTCGTGCCGGACTGCGTAACGGCAGTGCGGGCGATCAGCGCAACAGCGGTGCGTCCGCCTGCGACGACACGATCTACAAGGAGACCGCCGGCCTGATGAGTCCCTATCCGCCCGGCCTGTTGCTGCCCGACCTGGAGCGGCGCCGCAGCTGCGCCCAGCTCTGGCCTGCGGTCCTCGCCGCGGGCGACGCCAAGCCCGTGGGCAAATGGACCCTGGTGACCCGGGCGAACGGTGAGCGCCAGTGGGCCTATGATGGTTATCCCGTTTACACCTCGGATCTGGATCGGCAGCGCGGCGACGTACTGGGCGGAGTGAAGTACGACAAGGGCGGTTTCAGGGGCGAATATGGCGCGCTGCGGGCCGCCATCGGTCCGCAGCCCGACATTCCTCCGGAATTCCAGGTCGTTGCCGTGTCCACGGGACGGATGCTGGTGGCCCGCAAGGGGCTGTTGTCCGTCTATGTCAGCGATGCCGATGAGCCTGGCAAATCGAATTGCAGCGGCGCCTGCCTGAACACCTGGCAGCCGGTGCCGGCGCCC
>JBDHQY010000078.1:0-8627 GCA_039807315.1 Steroidobacter sp.
CTGGCATACTATCGATGCCCTATTCCTCAAGACAGCAACCTTACCTGGCAATGACTTTCATCGATCTATGTCTCGAGCTCGGCGTGCTGCGCTTCGGCGAATTCAAGCTCAAGTCCGGGCGTATCAGTCCTTATTTCTTCAATGCGGGATTGTTCAATTCCGGCCGCGCGCTGGCCGAGCTGGGCCGCTTCTATGCGGCGGCGATCCAGAGCGCGCAATGGGAGTTCGACGTGCTGTTCGGCCCTGCCTACAAGGGCATTCCTCTGGTCAGCACCACCGCGGTGGCGCTGGCGGATCATCACCAGCGCAACATGCCGTGGGCCTTCAATCGCAAGGAAGCCAAGGATCATGGCGAAGGCGGCAACATCGTCGGCGCACCGCTGCGCGGCCGCGTGCTGATCGTCGATGACGTGATGACGGCCGGCACCGCGATCCGCGAATCGGTCGATCTGATTCGCGCGGCCGGGGCAACGCCGGTGGGCGTGGTCATCGCGCTGGACCGGCAGGAACGCGGCCAGACCGAGCGCTCGGCAGTACAGGAAGTCGAGCAGGTCATGGGCCTGCCGGTGACCAGCATCCTCAAGCTGACCGACCTGATCGCGCATCTGGCGGCCTCCGGCGATGCCGCCCAGCTCGCGGCGCTGCAGAAATATCGAAGTGAGTACGGTGTCGCGGCTTGAGCACGGATCCGCAACGGATGATTGACCGGGCTCGGGCCTGCGGCAATAGTAGCGAATCATCCATTACCTGAACGGCCGCTCGGGGGCGCTGGGATCGTGCGATTCATTAGGTCTGTCAGCCTGCTTGCCGCGCTTGCCTGTGCCGCCGCCGCCCTGGCGGCACAGAACCGCACACCGGCCCGGGACGCCTTCTACCGCTGCAGGGACGCCAACGGTCAGACGTACTATGGCGACAGCAAACCGCCGGCCTGCGAAGGGCTGGACACCGAGGTATTGAACGATCGCGGCATCTTGGTGCGTGTGATCGAAGGTACCCAGTCGCGTACCGCGCGCGAACAGCGCGAGGTCGTCGAAGGCCGCGTACGAAAGGAACACGAAGCCCGCGAGCAGCACGACCGGATGCTGATCGAAACTTTCCTGAACGTCGAAGACATCGAGCGTCTGCGCGATCAGCGCCTGGAGCTGCTGGATTCCAAGTACCGGGTCACGGAGCAGAACATCAGCAATCTGCGGGACCGCCAGGCGCGCCTGCAATCACAGATCGCGCGCTTCAAGCCGTACAGCGACAGCGAGAACGCTCCGCCGCTGCCCGATCACCTCGCCGAAGAGATGGTCAATACGGTGAACGGCATGCAGGTGTACGAGGAAACGCTGGCCAAGACGCGGGCCGAGCAGGCAGAGATCAAAGCGACGTTCGGCGCGGACATTGCCCGCTTCAAGGAACTCAAAGGCATCCGATAACGCCCTGCCGGTCCGGTTGCCGAAATCGCCTCGAAGGATCCGATTGCTCGTTATCGGTCATTGCCGCGCAAAACCTGGTGCGGGAATCCATCCAGATCAACGGGAGTGACGAGTAAACCCAAGTCCCGACTGTCGATGCTACCGACTCTCGCAGCAGACCAGCATCGCTACCGACGAATGGCTAGCTGCGCCCCGAGCTGCCGAATCCGCCCGCGCCGCGCTCGGACGCCGCAAACTCGTCGACCACTTCGAACTCCACCTGCACCACCGGCACCACCACCAGCTGGGCGATGCGCTCGCCGGGCTGGATGGTGAAAGCGCTCTGTCCGCGGTTCCAGCAGGACACCAGAATCTGGCCTTGGTAGTCGGAGTCGATCAGCCCCACCAGATTGCCCAGCACGATGCCGTGCTTGTGGCCAAGGCCAGAGCGCGGCAGCACGACGGCGGCATACCCGGGATCCTCCAGGTGAATCGCGATGCCGGATGGGATCAGTTGCGTATCACCGGGCTTGAGCTCGAGCGGCGCATCGATGCACGCGCGCAGGTCTACGCCGGCCGATCCGCTGGTGGCATAGGAAGGCAACGGATAGTCGCGGCCGATCCTCGGATCGAGAATGCGGACCTCGAGACGGTGCCGCCCGCTGGCGGCGGTGGGAGGCTGTGCCCTGTCAGCGGCTGGCATGAATGGCGGATCGGTTCTGATGAGCTGATGATTTGGAGGTATCGCGATTGCGGTAGCGCTGTGCGATGACATCGACCAGCTGGCGCGCCAGCGCCGTCTTGCTGGTGAGCGACAGCTCCTGCTTGCCGCCCTGCCAGTACAGGGTCAGCGCGTTGTCGTCCTTGTCGAAGGCCAGACCTTCGCCGACCTTGTTGGCGGCGATCATGTCGAGATTCTTCGAGTTCAGCTTGACCAGCGCGTTGCGCTCCACGTGCTCGGTTTCGGCGGCAAAGCCCACCAGGAACGGCGGCGACTCGCTCTTGCCGATGGTCGCCAGCACATCCGGCGCGCGCGTCAGGGCCAGCGTCATGTTGTCACTGGTCTTCTTGATCTTCTCACGGGCGATTTCGCAACAGCGATAGTCCGAAACGGCGGCGGCGGCGATGAAGATGTCCGCACCGACGACATGCTTCTGCACGGCGGCGAGCATCTGCTCGGCACTTTCGATCTCGACGCGCTCGACGCCAGGCGGCGTCGGGATCTGCACCGGGCCGGTCACCAGAACCACCTTCGCTCCGGCTTCGCGCGCGGCCGCGGCGACGGCATAACCCATCTTGCCGGAACTGCGGTTGCTGATGAATCGAACCGGGTCGATCCCCTCGCGGGTCGGACCAGCGGTAATCACGACCTTCAGGCCCTTGAGCACACCGTCGACCGGCAAGGCCGCATAGATCTCCTCGGCAATCTGCGTCGGCTCCAGCATCCGCCCGACGCCGACTTCGCCACAGGCCTGCTCGCCGCTGGCGGGGCCGAGCACGCGAATGCCACGTTCCTTGAGCAGGCGGAGGTTCGCCTGGGTCGCCGGATTGGCCCACATCTGCCGGTTCATCGCGGGCGCGACCGTGATCGGCGCGGTAGTCGCAAGACACAGAGTCGTCAGCAGATCGTTGGCAAGCCCGTGCGCAAGCCTGGCCAGGAATTCCGCGGTGGCCGGCGCGACCACGATTTCATCCGCCCAGCGGGCCAGCTCGATGTGACCCATGGCCGCTTCCGCGGCCGCATCCCACAGATCGGTGCGCACCGGCTTGCCCGAAACCGCCTGGAAAGTCAGCGCGGTCACGAACTGCTGCGCCCCCTTGGACATCACGACCTGAACGTCGGCGCCGCGCTCGGCGAGGCGGCGCACCAGATCCGGACTCTTGTAGGCAGCGATGCCACCCGTGACTCCGAGAACAATCTTGCGGGGTTGCGAGCTCATGCGCGGATTATGGGCGCTGGCCCCGGAAACCGGCAAACGACCGGCGTGCATACCGGCATTCCCATCCGATATGCAGACTCATCCGCCGGATCGAACACGGATTTCTGGGTACGTCGCACGAATTTGGATGACCCGGCAGCAGCGTCGCCGCGCATTCTGTCGTTCTCCCTGAAGCAATCCCGAATCAGGCAACCCCGGGGGCACTTCCAGACATGGCGATCCGTGATTGGCCGGCCGCGGAGCGCCCGCGGGAAAAACTGCTGGAACTCGGCCCGCAGTCGCTCAGCGAGGCCGAGTTGCTGGCTATTCTCATCCGTACCGGCATCCGTGGCCTGAGCGCCCTCGACGTGGCCCGAGAGCTGCTGGCGGAATTCGGTTCACTGCGGGGCGTCCTGACCGCGGACCGGCAGCGCGTCTGCGCTGCCCGGGGGCTCGGGCCGAGCCAGTACGTGGCACTGCAGGCCGCCCTGGAGCTGACCCGCCGGCACTATCAGCAGCTGATGGCGGCCCGGCCGGCGCTCACGGACTCCCGCGCCGTCAAGGATTTCCTGCGCATGCGGCTGCGGGATCTGCCTCACGAGGTGTTCTGCTGCGTGTATCTGGACTGCCACCATCGGGTGAGCGGCTTCGAGGAGCTGTTCCGGGGGACGGTCGACGCGGCGATCGTGCACCCGCGCGAGGTCGTCAAGCAGGCACTGGCCCAGAATGCCTCGGCAGTGATTCTGGCGCACAATCATCCATCCGGGCATCCCGAACCCAGCCAGGCGGACGAGCTGATCACCCAGCGGCTCAAAAGCGCGCTGTCCGCGGTGGAAATCCGGCTGCTGGATCACCTGATCGTGGCGGACGGGGCGTGTGAATCGCTGGCGGAGCGGGGTTTGCTGTGAGCGCAGCGAGGAGTCCTTGCCCGGCCGACGGCTGAGCTGGTATAAAGCGCGACTCATTTTTAGGGGCCCGCCCTCCCAAGTTCGGGAGCCGTCGCGGGCGTTCGAGGAATCCGCCATGTCCAGAGTCTGTCAGCTCACCGGCAAGAAGCCGATGACCGGAAACCGCGTCTCGCACGCCAACAACAAGCGTCGCCGCCGCTTCCTGCCCAATCTGCACACCCAGCGCTTCTGGCTGGAGAGCGAGCGCCGCTTCGTCTCCCTGCGGATCTCGGCCAATGCCCTGCGGACCATCGAAAAGAAGGGCATCGACCAGGTCGTTGCCGAGCTGCGCGCCCAGGGCGTGGCGGTCTGAAACCTAGGGGCTTCAAGTCATGCGCGAAAAGATCAAGCTGCTGTCCACTGCCGGCACCGGTCACTTCTACACCACGACCAAGAACAAGCGCCTGCATCCGGACAAGATGGAAGTGAAGAAATTCGATCCCAAGGCCCGCAAGCACGTGGCCTACAAGGAAGCGAAGATCAAGTAACGTCGTTCGCTGGATCGCACCCAGAAAAAGCCCGCCGATCGGCGGGCTTTTTCGTTTCTGCGAATCCTTGCGGCCGGGCTGCGCGCTATTGCGGCAACCGGCCCTCGATCTCCTGATAGACCTTGGCGATGGCCATGCGCGCCTGGTTTTCTTCCCAGGCCCAGCCCAGGTATGGCCCCCAATTGGCGTGCTTCAGTGCTTCGCAGCTCGGCGGTTTTCCGGTATTCGGGCAAGGCAGGCCAAGCGCATGCAGGCGCTTGGCTTCCGCAATCACGTATTCGAGCGAAACCCGATAGCTGTCCAGGTCGGCCCGCATCGACTCCATGTCATCGACGAAGCCATGTCCGGGGATGTACCAGGAGACATCCATGGCCTGGGCCTTCTTGACGGCCTCGACCCATTCCGAGGGGTAGGCGCTGCGCATCGCCGGGAAAATATGCCGCATGTAGAGCTCGCTCATGAAGAGCACTTTGCTCTGCGGCAGATAGGCGACGAGGTCGCCGCCGGTATGGCCGCGCCCGATGTTGAGGATCTGGATTTCCGTACCGCCCAAGGTGATGACGCGCTTGTCCGCGACGGTCTCGGTCGGCGGGTTCTCGTTCTTGGCAAGGTTGCGCTGCGAGACCGGCGAGGAGATGAAAATCACTTCCGGATAGGCGGCCTTGAACACTGAATTGCCGGCCACATGGTCGATATGATCGGAGGCGACCACCACGTAACGCAGCGGCTGCGAGGTCCACTTCTTGATGGTGTCGACCAGCTGCTGCGCCTGGGGCAGATCACCTTGCCCATCGACCACCACGACGCCCTGCGAGGTCACGACGACCAGGCTCACGGTCGTGGTGACGATCGCGGCGGTATCGGGAAATTCGAGCCCCTCATAGGCGTAGACGTTGGGGGCAAGTTCCTTCCAACGAGGAAAGTCGGCCTTGGTCAGCCCGCGCTTGGCGATATCGCCCGACTGCGGAAAGTCGGCTGCATGGGCCGAGCCTGCCAATACCAGTGCGGCAAGCACAAGTGAGAAAATGGTCTTCATCGAGCCCCCCGGCAGACGAGCGCTTTTGATTCTGTTCGTATAAAAAAACAGGGAGCGCCTCGCGCTCCCTGTTCGCAATCGCAAAGATTCTGCGGATCCGGCGTGGCCGGCTTACGCCGGCTGCATGGCGTAACCGCGCAGGCTGGCCGCGAAGTCCTGCAGAACCTTGATGCCGCTGGCCTCGGCCTGGGCGATCCAGTCCTTGAGGTGCTGCAACAGGCTCTCGTTGCTCATGTTGGCACCACCGCTCCACAGCACGCGCAGACGCTCGCGGAAATCGTGAACCGTCTGCAGCGCGTGATTGTTCGCCAGCACTTCCTTGAGCCGCGACTGCGCCGCCTGATCCAGCAACACAGGTTCACGGACCAGCAGCTTCTTCACACGGCGGCTCAACTTTCCGCCAGCCGCCATCACCTGTTCGCGGAACACCGGAATCGTGACATTGCGCGTGTACTCACGCAGCACGTGCATACGGTTCACGATGACGGCGCGCACGGTCTCCAGATCGACGTGTTTGCGCGCGGCAATGCGCGCCGGCGCCGGCGCCACCCGGATCACCCGGGCCAGGCCCAGCGCCTGGAAGACACGGATGTACAGCCAGCCGATGTCGAATTCCCAGCGATGGATCGAGAACTTGGCCGAGCTCGGGAAGGCATGGTGATTGTTGTGCAGCTCTTCGCCGGCAACCAGCAAGCCCCACGGCACGATGTTGCGCGCCGCATCCGGGCATTCGAAATTGCGATAGCCGTAGTAGTGGCCGATGCCGTTGATGACGCCGGCCGCCATCAGCGGATTCGCCAGCATCTGCATGGCCAGCACGATGATGCCGGGCACACCGAACAGCAACAGGTCGATCATCACCATCACCAGGATGCCCATGTTGCGATGGCGCAGATAAACGTTGCGCTCCATCCAGTCATCGGGGGTGCCACGGCCGAACTTCTCGGTGGTTTCCGGGTTGCGGGCCTGCGCCTGGTACAGCTCGGCGCCTTCCAGCAGCACCTTCTTCAGGCCGAAGATCACCGGGCTGTGCGGATCGTCCGGCGTCTCGCAGCGGGCATGGTGCTTGCGATGCACGGCCACCCATTCCCGGGTGACGATGCCCGAACTCAGCCACAGCCAGAAGCGGAAGAAGTGCCGCAGGGCCGGATGCAGATCGAGGCTGCGGTGCGTGGCGTCCCGGTGCAGGTACAGGGTTACGCCCATGAAAGTGACCTGAATCATCAGGAAGGTCACCAGCACGTAACCCCAGAAGCTGAGATTGAGAATTCCGTAGAGAAAATCCAGATTCACGGCAGGGCCCTTGAGCGTTTCGATTTAAGGTAAATCGGCAGGTGTGGACTATAACGGACGTATTCCGAGCGTACAAATGAGCAAGTCCCTGCTCCGTGCGTACACGCCGCAAGTCCCGGTCCGCGACCGCCCATACTGTGATGGCAATCTCAGTGCTTTCAATCCTGCGGGCGACCTGGCGGCACGCTCGTCCGCTCAGGTTCCGCCTCATCAGCCAATTCACCGAATCACCCATGCCCGAGCTTCCCGAAGTCGAAACCACCCGCCGCGGCATCGAGCCGTCGGTCGTCTCCCGAATCGTCAGCCGGATCGTTGTACGGGAGCCACGCCTGCGCTGGCGCATACCCAAAGAACTGCCAGTAGAAGCGGCGGGGCAGCACATCAGGGAGTTGCGGCGGCGCGCCAAGTACCTGCTCTTCGACCTGGAACGCGGCACGATGATCCTGCATCTCGGCATGTCCGGCAGCCTGCGCGTCATGCCGGCGACCACGGTCCCAATGACGCACGATCACGTCGATATCGTGCTCGACTCCGGTCTGTGCCTGCGTTTCAACGATCCGCGCCGGTTCGGCAGCCTGCTTTGGACCACCGACGATCCGCTGACGCACCCATTGCTCAGGTCGCTGGCGCCTGAGCCCTTGTCGGACGAGTTCGATGCCGACTACCTGGCGCGAGCCGCCAAAGGCCGTCGCGTGGCGATCAAGCAGCTGCTGATGAACAGCCAGATAGTCGTAGGGGTGGGCAACATCTACGCCAGCGAAGCCTTGTTTCATGCCGGCATCCGGCCGCGGCGCAGCGCCGCGCGCATCAAGCGCAGCGAATTCGAGGCGCTGGTGAAATCGATCAAACAGGTGTTGCGCGCCGCGATCCGCGAAGGCGGCACCACGCTGCGCGACTACGTGAACCCGCAAGGCATGCCTGGGTATTTCCGGCAGAAACTGTTCGTCTACGAGCGCACCGGCGAGCCCTGCCGCGTCTGCAAGGCGCCGGTGCGGCATTTGATCCAGGGGCAGCGCTCGACCTATTTCTGTCCGAATTGCCAGAGCTGAAGCCGGCCGGCAAGAAGCCGTCTTTCCTGCGCAAAGCCTGCCCTCGCGCAGGCGAGGCAGCAGTCCAGCCGGGTCAACAAGGTGGGTTTCGGCCCCCGCCTGCACGAAGGCAGGCAGAAGATTTTCGCGACTAGTAAACGACGCCGACGCCCACGCCGCGCGGATCCGACACCGCTTTCACTTCGCCGGTCTTGTAGTCCCAGGTCACGATCTGCATGTTGCCGGGCTGGCGCGATTCACGCAGCTTCTGGCCGTATTTCTGCAACGTCGCCTGCTCATCGGCACTGAACGCGCCTGGCTCGAACGACAGCACGTCGGGCAGATATTGATGATGGTAGCGACCTTTCTTGATGAACTGCTCGGCAGGGCTGCCGTCCAGCCAGTCGAGCGTCGCCAGCAGCACCATGCCCATGATGTAACTGCCGCCCGGCGTGCCGAGGATCATCAGGCCATCGGGCTTCTCGACGAACGTGGGCGTCATGCTGGACAGCGGCC
>JBDHQY010000079.1:0-8571 GCA_039807315.1 Steroidobacter sp.
ACTGGGAGCGCTGGCGAGGCTCGCCGGGAAACTGCGGCCGATCATCAAGGCGCGGGTGGAGAAGCCGGCCGCGCGCCGCCGTTTCTGGGAGAGCTTCTTCGATGGTCCGATCGCGGCCGATGTGCTTGCCGGTCGCGTGGATGCCGACCAGGAGCTCACCGAGCTCGATCTCAACGACGCGCTGCGCAGCGTGAACGCGGATGCGCCACCTGGCGAGGTAGCTCTGGTCGGCGCCGGGCCTGGTGATCCGGGCCTGCTCACGCTGCGTGCGCTGCGGGCCTTGCAGAACGCCGACGTCGTGCTGTACGACCGCCTCGTCTCCGAAGCAGTGCTCGATCTCGCCCGCCGCGATGCCGAGCGCGTTTACGTCGGCAAGGCAGCGGGCCAGGCACATGCCTCGCAGGATCAGATCAATGCGTTGCTGATCAAGCTGGCGCACGCCGGCAAGCGCGTGTGCCGGCTCAAGGGCGGCGATCCCTTCATCTTCGGCCGCGGTGGCGAAGAGCTGGAGGCGCTCGCGGCTGCGGGCATCCGTTTCGAGGTCGTGCCGGGTGTCACGGCGGCGGCAGGATGTGCCGCCTACGCGGGCATTCCGCTGACCCATCGCGATCATGCGCAGGCGCTGACGCTGGTGACCGGTCATGGCAAGGACGAGACCGACAACATCGATTGGCCGGCACTGGCGCGGCCCGGCCAGACCGCCGTGTTCTACATGGGACTCGGCCAGCTGCAGAGCATCGTCGCCAACCTGCGCAAGCACGGTGCTCCGGCCGAACGCGCCGCTGCCGTAGTCGAGCAGGGCACGCGACCGAGTCAGCGCGTCGTGACGGCAACGCTGGCCGATCTGGCCGCGACGGTCGAAGCGGCGGGCATCGAATCGCCGGCACTGCTGATCGTCGGTGAAGTAACCCGTCTGCACCAGACGCTGCGCTGGTTCAACGCCGGCGCGGCGGACGAGGCATCGCAAGGCCTGTTCGCGTCGACCCACATTTCTCACGGGAGGCTCTCCGCATGAGCAGCCGACACACCATCCGGCAGGGATTCGCCGACGCCATCGGCAACACGCCGCTGATCCGGCTGACCCGCTTCAGCGAAGAGACCGGTTGCGAGATCCTCGGCAAGGCCGAGTTCCTCAATCCGGGTGGCTCGGTCAAGGATCGCGCCGCGCGCTCCATCATCGAAGACGCCGAGCGCAGCGGCCGGCTCAAGCCCGGCGGCACCGTCGTCGAAGGCACGGCTGGCAACACCGGCATCGGGCTGGCGCACGTCTGCAACACGCGCGGCTATCGCTGCATCATCGTGATGCCGGACAACCAGTCGCCCGAGAAGTATCAGACGATCGAAACTATCGGCGCCGAAGTGCTGCGCGTGAAGACGGTTCCCTACGCGGACCCGAATCACTACCAGAAGATTGCCGGCCGGCTCGCCGCCGAGCTGCCCGGCGCGATCTGGTCGAACCAGTTCGACAACACTGCCAACCGCGACGCGCACGAGCGCACTACCGGACCGGAGATCTGGGAGCAGACCGAAGGTCGCATCGATGCCTTCGTCGCCGCCACCGGCACGGGCGGCACGCTGGGCGGCATCTCGCGCTTTCTGGCGCGCCAGAGCAACGATCGCGGCGCCAAGGTACGGATCGCGCTCGCCGATCCGCAAGGCAGTTCGCTGTATCACTGGCTGCGCGATGGCGAGCTGAAGCCCACCGGTCCGGGTTCGATCACCGAAGGCATCGGCATCGGCCGCGTCACCGCCAATCTCGAAGGCTCGCCCATCGACGAAGCGCTGCACGTCACCGACGTGGAATGCGTGAGCACGGTCTATCGGCTGCTGCGCGACGAAGGGTTGTTCCTGGGCAGCACCAGCGGCGTAAACGTGGCGGCCGCGATGCAGCTGGCACGCCGGCTCGGGCCGGGTCACACCATCGTGACCATCCTGTGCGATACCGGTGCCAAGTATCAGTCGCGCCTGTTCAATCGCAAATGGCTGGCCGAGAAAGGCTTGCTCGAAGCGGCAGGCCTGACGCCCTCGCTCGGCCAGCAGCCGGGCGGCACCACTGCAACCAGTTCCCTTCTGGAGAATCCTCGTGTCGTCGACGGTTACGCACAACGACTCCGCGCTTAAGTTCGAGCGCCACCCGATCCACACCGACGTGGTGATCGTCGGCGCCGGCCCGTGCGGCCTGTTCCAGGTGTTCGAGCTGGGCCTGCTGGGCCTGAACGCGCACCTGGTCGATTCGCTCAAGGCGCCGGGCGGACAGTGCGTGGAGCTGTATCCCGACAAGCCGATCTACGACATTCCGGCGGTCCCGGTGTGCACCGGCCAGGAGCTCACCGATCGCCTGCTGGAGCAGATCAAGCCGTTCAACGCGGGACTGCACCTGGGGCAGGAGGTCACGCAGGTCGAACGTCAGGAGAATGGGCGTTTCCGCGTCGTCACCAGCGCCGCGTCCGTGTTCGACGCGGGTGCGGTGGTGATCGCCGGCGGCGTCGGCTCGTTCCAGCCGCGCCGGCTCGATGCGCCCGGAGCGGCGGAGCTGGAAGGCAGATATCTTCACTATCGAGTCAAGGATCCGCGCGCCTTCGCCGATCAGGATGTATTGATCCTCGGCGGCGGCGATTCGGCGCTCGATTGGGCGCTGACGCTCGTCGACCACGCGCGCAGCGTGGTGGTGGTGCATCGTCGTGCGGAGTTTCGTGGCGCGCCGGCATCCGTGGCGAAGTTGCTCGCACTGCGCGACGAGCATCGCGCCGATGTGCTGACCGGCCAGGTCAAGGAGCTCACGCACGTGGATGGCGTGCTGAAGTCCGTGAGCGTGCAGGGCGGCGACAGCGTCGTACGGCGCATCGAAGCCGATCAGGTGCTGGCGTTCTTCGGCCTGAGTCCCAAGCTGGGCCCGATCGCCGAATGGGGCCTGGACATCGCCAGGAAGCAGATCAGCGTCGATACCGAGAAATTCCAGAGCAATGTGCCGGGCATCTACGCCGTCGGCGACATCAATACCTCTCCCGGCAAGAAGAAGCTGATCCTGTCCGGCTTCCACGAGGCCGCGCTGGCGGCGTTCTCGATCAAGGAGTATCTGGAGCCGGGCAAGAAGGTCCATCTGCAGTACACCACCACCAGCCCGCTGATGCACAAGCGGCTGGGCGTGGTGGACGAGCCTGCGGGCGGCGCGGAACGCAAAGTGGCGGGTTGACCGCGCCGGCCATCGAGCGGCGACGAGTGAGCGGGTCGCCGCAGGCGGGCGTTTGACCGCCTGTAGCAGACAGACCCGGGCGGCAGATAGGATTTTTAGCGGCACGCGGGCGCTGATCACCCTGTCGTATTTGCCGATAAACAAACGGCCGCGGCTGGCGTAGTATCCGCCGCATGTCGTATCGGCCAGCTGTCACGACCCTGCGTTGCGCCATTCTGGGCCTGGCGCTCGGTGTGGTGGCCGCCTGTCACGCACCGCCCCAGGTGCGGCCGGCGCCGCCGGCTTCGCCGTTGCAGCTGCTCGGCTCCGATCCGCTGCAAGTGCCCGAAAGCTGCCGCACCGAGGGCAGCGTCTTCGTGGCTTTCACCGTCGAGCGCAACGGCAGGACCCGCGACATCCAGCCCGCAGCCGCTCCGGCCTGCTTGCAGCAGGCGCTCACCGCGTGGGTGGCCTCGTTCCGCTATTCGCCGCAGACCGGGCAGGTTCCCGCCGGCATCGAGTGGCTCCAGGTCGAGGCCCGCAAGGGCTCCTGATCCTTTCGCCACTGCCGAGTTCTGCGCGCCGTCCGGGCCGAGCGCCTGACGGTGCTCCCGAAGACGGGCTTTCCGTTGCGCTTCCCTGGTGTGGCATTTCGCTGCACCCGCGAGCGTTACTGGCGACGACCTCCATCGCAGGACCATGACCGAGCGCGCCGTTCGGGATCGGTTCCGCAACCTTTCAGTACGCCGCCGCATCCCAAGGCTGTCCACGATGTGCAAGGCGATGGGTCATGAGAAGGAAAATCCTGTGGAGCGTGTTCACGGTGCTGCTGCTGGGCGCGCTCGGTGCCTATGTGGCGATGCGGCCCGAGCCCGCCGACAGCCGTTTCACCGGTGCCTATGTCCTGGATGACGGCCTGCTGGTGTTCATCGTGCCGCGTGAAGGCAAAGTGTTGCGCTATCGCACGATGGACGGCGAAACCGGCGCGCTCTGGCCGGTCGCGGCAGGCCAATACGAAGGCGGCAGCGGCTGGGCCGAGCGCGAGCCGGTGGTGAACCGCATTCGCTTCGAGATGGACGGCGGCGTGCCCGATGGCTTCATCTGGGAGCGATCCGGCAGCCCGGCCCGTCACGCCAGGGCACTGAAGCTCGCCGAAAGACAGTTCACGTTCAAAAGCGGCGAGTTGACGCTGCGTGGCAAGCTGGTGCTGCCCGCGGGCCGCGGGCCGTTCGCCACCGTGGTCATGGTGCATGGTTCCGAGGATTTCAGCGGCGTCGACTATTACTTCGAGCCCTACCTGTACGCCGCCAACGGCTTCGCCTCGCTGGTGTTCGACAAGCGCGGCACCGGTGAGTCGCAGGGCAAGTTCACGGCGAACTTCAAGGTGCTGGCGAGCGACGTGGTTGCCGCGGTGCATTGGCTGCGCACCCAGCAGGAGGTCGATGGCGCGCGCATCCACTTGGCCGGTTTCAGCCAGGGCGGCTGGATCGCGCCGCTGGCCGCGCTCCAGGACGGTCACATCCGCAGTCTGCTGATCGGTTATGGCCCGATGGTGCCGGTCATCGACGAGGACCGGTGGGGCTATGTGTACCCGCTGCGCCAGCAGGGTTTCGACGATGAGGCACTGGCGAAGGTGGATCGCCTGAATGCGATAGTCGCCGCCATCGTCGATCGTGGCGAGGATCGCTGGAGCGACCTCGGCCGGATGCTGCAGCAGTCGCGCGACGAGCCTTGGATGCGCGCGCTGGAAAGCGGCGATTCCATGCTGGGCATGATCGCCGGCAGCAAGCTGCCGCTGTGGATGGTGCGCCTGTATGCGCAGTGGAAATACGATCTCGGCGGCAAGCAGCCCTTCATCGACCGGCTCTACGACCCTGTGCCGACCGCGGCGGCGTTGGCCACGCCCAGTCTGTGGATCTTCGGTGGCCAGGATTCGAGCATGCCCACCGAGTGGAGCATCGAGCAGCTCGCCAGGCTGCAGGCGGCCGGCAAGCCCATCGACTATTTCGTCTATCCCGACGCCGACCACGGCATCGTCCGCTTCGCCAGCGACGGCAACGGCGGACGCCGCGAGCTGGGTTACGAGCCGGACTACTTCAAACGCCAGATCGAATGGCTGCGCGGCCACTAGCGGCTGGTTCCGGGCTCATTATCCTTGCCGGCCGCCGCTCGCCTGAGACGGCGGCGCGCTATTTCGCCTTCGGCATGTAGGCGAAGCCGAGCTGCGCGCTGATGTCCGGGGTGTTCTCGAAGTTCTTCACGTTCTCGGTGAGCGCCAGGCTCCACAGGAAATTCCGGTTGCGCGACTGGAGCCCGAGGCTGAGCAGGTACTTGTCGTCCTTCAGCTGCCTGATGCTGGTGTCCTGCACCACGCTGCGGCTGACATAGCCCTGCAGGATCACGCTGGTGCGCGGCGTCAGTCCGAAGCTGTAGCCGGCGATCAAGGTCGGAATCACTTGCCCGTCTTCGTCCGGCATCTCCGGTCCGCCGGAGTAGTACACCGCGCTGCCACTGACGTAGAGGGCGTGACGGCCGGTCTTCCCCAAGCGGCGTTGCAGCGTGAGCTGGGTGCCGTAGTCGTCGCGGCCGGTCGAAAGCAGGAAGCGTTCGCCGCCCACGGCGATCTTGGCTGCGAATTCCATCACCACGTCCCAACCGAAGCGCGGCTCCGGCAGCGAGTAGCGGATGCCGACCACCGGATCGCCGAAGCCGCCCTTGGTCTCGCGGTCGAGCTGCGCGAAGCGGATATCGCCGATGCCGTACACCACCTGGAAATGATTTTTCGCGACCAGATCGCGGCCCTGCTGGCCGAGCCCGAAGGTGCTGTGGAAGGATTCGACGGTGCTGTCGAGCACGCCTTCGCCGTAGCGGATGTAGGGCACGGTGACGTAGGCGCTCCAGTACTGATTGATGCGGCGCTGTACGATCAGATCGTAGAGGCCGACCTCGCCGTCGACGTAGTAGGCATCGCCGGGCAGCGCCAGGATCGCGGCGGCGTCGGCGGGCCGCAGCGGCCGGCGGCCGATGTTGCGTCGTTCCAGATACTCGCGCGCGTTGTCGCTGAGGATGAACGTATTCTGGTACGCCATCTGCAGCTCGAACGTCCATTTGTCATCCGGCGCATCCGCAGTGTGCGCTGGCAGCATGTCCAGGCGCAGCAAGCCGAACGGTGACAGATCGCGCGCGCGCAGCAGGCCCACATGGCTCCAGGCCGACTCGGTGGATTTTTCAGCGCTCGCGGCGCCTTGAGTCCGTTCGGGAGCTTCCTGCGCGAACCCCTGCGAACAGAGACACAAGAAGAGCAGCGCCGCCGTTGAAAGGCATCGGCCGCGGTGGCGGTGGGCCGGGAGCGAGCCCGGAATATGGCATCGACTTCGCATGACGGACCTGCCGCCGGGTTGGGCGGTCTGCAATTCGATTGCGTCGCAGGACGAGGGGATATTGTAGGCAAACGCCTGCCGCACGCACCCGGTTCCGGCGGCCGCGGCCGTGGCTACAGGACCTTACCCGGATTCATGATTCCCTTGGGATCGAGCGCCTGCTTGATCGAGCGCATCACGCTGAGCGCCACCGGATTCTTGTAACGCTGCAGCTCGCCGCGCTTGAGCTGGCCGATGCCGTGCTCGGCGCTGACGCTGCCGCCATAACGCGCGATCAAATCGTGTACTGCGCGATTGATGCGCGGTGCCAGCGCTGTGAACTCGGCTGCGTCGCCTCGTTGCGGCTGGCTTGCGTTGAAATGCAGATTGCCGTCGCCGAGATGGCCGTAGGCGACGATGCGTGCCTGCGGCGCAATCTGCTGTACGGCCGCCGATGCTTCCACGATGAAGCGCGGCAATTCGCTGCTGACCACGGAAACGTCGTGTTTGATGCTGGCGCCTTCGCGGCGCTGCGCTTCGGGAATGGTTTCCCGCAGCCGCCAGAACATTTCGCGCTGGGCTTCGCTCTCGGCGATCGCGGCGTTCAGTGCTTCGCCCTGTTCCAGTGCGGCTGCCAGCTCGCTTTCGATTCCGTCGCGCAGCCCGGCGTCACGCCGCCCGCTGCCGATTTCGAGCAGTACGTACCAATTGTACGGGGCATCGAACGGATCCTTGGTCTGGCCGATGTGGCGCAGCACCAGTTCCAGCGCAAGGCGCGGTATGAGCTCGAACGTGCTGACGGCATCGCCGCTTGCCGAGCGCAGCCGCGCCAGCAACGAGACCGCGGCGCGCGGTTCGGGCACGGCGACGAAGGCTGTGACCGTCGTAGACGGCCGCGAGAAGAGCTTGCAGGTGGCGGCAGTGATGATGCCCAGTGTTCCTTCCGCGCCGATGAACAGATCGCGCAGGTCGTAGCCGGTGTTGTCCTTGCGCAGCGAACTCAGGGCATCGAGGATGCGTCCGTCCGGCAGCACGACCTCCAGGCCGAGCACCAGCTCGCGCATCATGCCGTAGCGCAGAACCGCGGTGCCGCCGGCGTTGGTCGACAGATTGCCGCCGATCTGGCACGAGCCTTCCGATCCCAGGCTCAATGGAAACAGGCGCTCGACTGCTGCGGCGGCCGCCTGTGCCTGCGCCAGCACGCAGCCGGCTTCGACGATCATGGTGTAGTTGAGCGGATCGACGGAGCGCACACGCCGCATGCGCGCCAGCGAGACCACCACCTGCGATCCGTCCTCGCTCGGCGTTGCGCCGCCGCAGTAGCTGGTATTGCCGCCGACCGGCACCACGCCGATGCCGGCTTCGTTGCAGAAGCGCAGGATGGCGGCGACTTGTTCGGTGCTGTCGGGGCGCAGCACCAGCGGTGTGGCGCCCCGGTAGAGCCTGCGATGGTCGACGGTATACGGCTCGACATCGCCCGGCTGGTCCAGGTAGCCGCCGGGTCCGACGATGGTCCGCAGCCGGTCCAGCGATTCCTGCCGCAGGGGAGAGGCTAGATTCATGAGCGGAATTCTAGACGCAACCGGTACGCGACGTGTTACGGCATCCACCTGCGTGCGCCGGGCTGCTCGATCGCGCGTGCATCGACAGGCCAATTCTCGTTCCGACCAAATCCTGCGTGTGCGGCGGCGAGGATGGCCGCGGCATGCGCGACGCATTTTCCGGTTGTCGCCGGCCGGAAAGCACGGCGCCCGGATCCACCGCGTGAATCCGGGCGCTGCGGTAGGCGCGTTGTCGAGAAGCTCAGGCGGCGGCGTTGCGCAGGGCGGCGATGCGCTCTTCCAGCGGCGGGTGCGTCATGAACAGGCGCTTGAGCCCTTGCCCGAGTGCACCGTTGATGCCGAAGGCTGCCATCTGATCCGGCAGCGAGCCCGCATGACGCTGCTGCAGGCGTTGCAAGGCACCGATCATGGCCTGGCGACCGGCGAGGTGCGCACCGCCCGCGTCGGCGCGGAATTCGCGGCGCCGCGAGAACCACAT
>JBDHQY010000080.1:0-8532 GCA_039807315.1 Steroidobacter sp.
CGCGTGCGACGCATGCGCGCCGCAAGTCCGCCGTGGACGGGAATGCGAAGCGCAGTCGACCAGCGCGCCGAAAGGTTTCGTAAGGGTTCGCGCTTGCTCCATTGCTATGCTGCTGCAGCGCGCCGACGATCTCGGGTGTGATCGATCGCGTGCTCTGCAGCTAGCGCCGGTCTTCGCTGCTCAGGTTTCTGCTCCATTCCGCGCGGCTGCCGCCCTGATCGTATTCGACGGCGCTTTCCGCGTGAGTGGAACGGCAGTCGTCCTGCCAGCGCACGACCACGTAACGGCCAGTGCGCAGCTGCCACACGTCGCCGTGCAAGTCCTGATCGCTGTTCTTGAGCCGCACCGGATCACCGATCCGCAGCTGGCCGTGCTTTGCCAGATTCATGTCCGTTCTCGCCTCGAGGTCCTGAAAGGCCGGGCCGGAGCCCGGATCCTGCTGCAAGCGTAAGGTCGCCGCGGGCGCGGCGGAATCAGGACAAAGGCGGAATCAGGCCGTTTTCGCTCGAACCTGCGGACTGCGTCACAGGGGTTTGCCGTCCCCGCCCCGTCAGCGCTGTTCGATCTGGGGCTGAGGTTGCTCGGTGAAGGTGCGGCCGAAGAAATCGCCCGGCTTCCAGCGCGGCCGCGCCGTGGCGTTCGCGGCATCCACCGCGATTCGCAGATTGACGCGGGCAAGATCGGCGGCCGCACCATAGTCCATCGGCAGCTGCAGATCGTCGCTGGGCCGGTGATAGTTGTGCTGGCGGAAGTCACGCCTCATCTGCGCCACGTCGACCTGCTTGTCGCGTGCATGGTAGCCGCCGGTGAGCACGATCGAGGGAATGCCGCTGCGAACGAAGGAGAACTGGTCGCTGCGGATGAACGAGACCTGTTCGGGCGTCGGATCCGGGCTCAGGCGATATCCCTGGTTGCCCGCCGCGGCGCGCGCCAGCGGCCCGAGCGTGGAGTGCTCTTCGCCGAGCGCCACGAAGTCCTGTATCGGCACGAACAGCAGCGGCATGTCGACGTTGATGTTGGCGACGATGGTCGCGGCCGGTCCGCTATGTTTTGCGAGGTAGTCCGAGCCGAGCAGACCCTTCTCCTCGGCGGTAACCGCCGCGAAGACGATGGACCGCCGCGGCTTCAGGCCGGAAGCGTTCAGT
This sequence comes from Steroidobacter sp., assembly GCA_039807315.1. Lineage (GTDB taxonomy): Bacteria > Pseudomonadota > Gammaproteobacteria > Steroidobacterales > Steroidobacteraceae > Steroidobacter. The sequence continues at coordinate 1,146 of JBDHQY010000080.1, forward strand.
GCACGAGCCATCTCCAGCAGGATGCCGACGCCGAGCGCATTGTCGTGGGCGCCGTTGTAGATCGAGTCGCCGTTGACTGCCACGCCGCGCCCGAGATGGTCCAGGTGCGAGGTCACCACGATCCATTCATTCTTCAGGCGTGGATCGCTGCCGGGAATGGCGGCAACGACGTTGGCGCTCTCGGTGCGGCGCAGACCCGTCGTCGCCGACAGCGTCAGCAATCCCTGCAGATCGAAGCCCTGCGGCTCGCCCGCCTCGGCTGCCGCGAGCACTTCGCTGAAGCTGTGCGGCGAGCCTTCGAACAATTGCGCAGCGGCGTCGTGATTCAGGCGGAAGCGCAGCTTCAATTGCTCGAAGGCCTGCTGCGGCTTGCCGTCCTCGTCCAGCCAGCGCATCTGCGGTGTCCAGCTCATCGCCACGACCCGCTCCCAAGGGTACAGGCGCGCGTCTTCCGGAGAGTCGATGATGACGGCGCCCACCGCGCCGTGAGCGATCAGTGCCGGGAACTTGGTATAGCTGGATGAGTAGTAGGCGCGCTGGTTGTCGGGGAATCTGGCCGGTGCGCCGCTGAAGATCACGGCGATGCGGCCCTGCAGGTCGATCTGGGCGAAGTCGTCGTGCTCCAGCTGCGGCGCCTCGATGCCGAAACCTGCGAAGGTCAGCGGCGCGCTCAGCGTGGAGCTGGCCGAGACGAAATCGGCCGACGGCAGGTAATGGGTGCCGTACTCGAAGTTGCGGGCCTTGTTGTCCATCACCCATTCGAGCGACGAGCCGGGCAGCACCGGCGTCGCCTCGATCAGCGGCACCGTCTGCAGGAACGAGTCCCCGCCGATGACGGGCTTGAGCCCGGACTGGCGAAATTGCGCGGCCACGTAAGCGGCGGCGATGTCATAGCCCCGCGAGGCGGCGGCGCGGCCCTCCAGCAGATCGCTGGCGAGGAACTCCACGTGGCCGCGGATCGTTTCGCCGCGTACGTACGTCCACGGCTCACCGGCAGCGGCGCTCAGCGACCAGGGCAGGAGTGCCGCAACCGTGGCCGCTAGCCATTTTCTGACAGACATGATGTTTCCCGAGCGGCGGTCGGCGAATGACGACATGCGCACACTACACTACGTGGGCCGGCACAGCCGTGGCCGACATCGGCCGCGGCGCTGGCGTCGCTGCTGGCCTTGAGGCATCCTGCGCCTCCGGCACAGGCATTGATCCGCAGACATGAGACCAACAACGCGCTCTGCAGTACAGATGCTTCGCTGCGCCCTCATGGCATCGGCCGTGGCGCTGGGCGCCCTGCTGCAGGGCTGCGCCGCCACCCCGCAACCCGTCTCGCCACCGCTCGGTGGCCTCGGCTTGCCGCCCCCGGGCGTGCTGGAAACTCCATTGCCGTCGCCGCAGGGCGGCGAAGCCATCTCGATCGGCAGCGAGATCGCCATTCGCGCCATTGCGCTGCTCGGCGCGCCATACAAATATGGCGGCAGCGGGCCGACGGCGTTCGATTGCAGCGGGCTGGTGCGGTTCGTCTACGACGAGGTCGGCATCGAGGTGCCGCGCACCGCGGCTCAGCAGTTCCATTCCGCCGAACCGGTGAAGCTCGGCAATCTTGCGCCCGGCGATCTGCTGTTCTTCAAGATTCACGGCAAGCGTGTTTCGCACGTCGGCATCTACACCGGTTCCGGCCGTTTCATCCATGCGCCGCAGACCGGGCGTGCCATCGAGCTGCGGTCGCTGGACGACGACTACTATCGTCCGCGGCTGGCGGGCGCCGGCCGGTTCTGACCCTGCTTGATCGCGCCCCGCGCGTGCGCGGGGCATCCGTAGCGGATGAGTTCGCCCCCGATCAAGTCGAGGGCAGGCTTTACGCGGCAACGGCGGGGCGCCAGCTCAAGATTTTCCCTGCTTCTTCCGGCTCTTCTTCGCCGGCCCCGCTTCCTGCGGCTGCTCCTGCGCACGGGCGGATTCCGGGCGATTCATGCGCTCGCGCACCAGGCTCTCGACCACGCTCGGATCGGCCAGCGTGGAGATGTCGCCGAGCTGGTCGTGCTCGTTGGCGGCGATCTTGCGCAGGATGCGCCGCATGATCTTGCCGGAGCGCGTCTTCGGCAGACTCGGTGCCCACTGGATGAAATCCGGCGTGGCGATCGGGCTGATTTCCTTGCGCACCCAGTCCCGCAACTCGCCACGCAGCTGCTCGGTCGGTTCGGCGCCCGCGATCAGCGTGACGTACACGTAAATGCCCGTCCCCTTGATGTCGTGCGGGCAGCCGACGGCAGCCGCTTCGGCCACCTGCGGATGCGCCACCATGGCGCTTTCGATCTCCGCCGTGCCCAACCGATGGCCGGCGACATTGAGCACGTCGTCGACGCGGCCGGTGATCCAGTAGTAGCCGTCTGCGTCGCGCCGCGCGCCGTCGCCGGTGAAATAGCGGCCGGGGAAGGTCTTGAAATAGGTCTCGAAGAAGCGCCGATGGTCGCCGAACACGGTGCGCATCTGGCCGGGCCAGCTGTCGCTGATCACCAGATTGCCTTCGGCCACGCCTTCGAGCGTCTGACCCTCGTTGTCGACGATGGCGGGCCTGACGCCGAAGAACGGCAGCGTGGCCGAGCCCGGCTTTTGATCGATGGCACCGGGCAGGGGCGAGATCAGGATGCCGCCGGTCTCGGTCTGCCACCAGGTGTCGACCACCGGACAGCGGCCGTCGCCGACGACACGGTGGTACCACTCCCAGGCTTCGGGGTTGATGGGCTCGCCCACGGAGCCGAGCAGGCGCAGGGATTTGCGCGACCAGTACTTCACCGGCTCTTCGCCCTCGCGCATCAGCGCGCGAATGGCGGTCGGCGCGGTATAGAGGATCGAGACCTGGTGCTTGTCGACGACCTGCCAGAAGCGGCCGGCGTCCGGATAGTTCGGCACGCCTTCGAACATGACGGTGGTGGCGCCGTTCGCCAGCGGTCCGTACACGACGTAGCTGTGACCGGTCACCCAGCCGACGTCGGCCGTGCACCAGAAAATGTCTTCCTCGCGGACATCGAACGTCAGCTCGTGTGTGAGCGCGACATAGACCAGATAGCCGCCGGTGGTATGCAGCACGCCCTTGGGTTTGCCGGTGGAGCCCGAGGTGTAAAGAATGAACAGCGGATCTTCCGCGTCGATGACTTCCGCCGCGCATTCCTTCGACTGACTGTCGACCAGCGGCTCGAACCACTGGTCGCGCGCTTCGTACATCGGTACGCGTGAGCCGGTACGCTGCACCACCAGCACATGCTTGACGCACTCGGTGCCCGGTGCGGTCAACGCGAGATCGACGCTCGCCTTCAGCGGTACCCGCTTGCCGCCGCGAATGCCTTCATCCGCCGTGATCACCACGGCCGAGCCGCAATCGGCGATGCGGCCGGCGAGCGAGTCCGCCGAGAAGCCACCGAAGACCACCGAGTGCACGGCGCCGATGCGCGCGCACGCCAGCATCGCCACCGCGGCTTCCGGAATCATGGGCAGATAGATCGTGACGCGATCGCCCTTCTGCACGCCGAGCGACTTCAGCGCGTTGGCGCACTGACAGACACGCTCGTGCAGCTCGCGGTAGGTGATGCGTGTGGAGAGCTTGGGATCGTCGCCTTCCCAGATGATGGCGACCTTGTCGCCATGCTTGGCGAGGTGCCGGTCCAGGCAGTTCGCCGCGACGTTGAGCTTGCCGTCGTAGTACCAGCGGATGCGGAAGTCCTGCTCGTCGAAGCTGACGTCCTTGATCTTGGAGTAGGGCTGGATCCAGTCGAGGCGCCGGCCCATGCGCGCCCAGAACCCGGCCGGATCGCGTATCGATTCCTGATACAGGCGCTGATAGTCGGCGTTCTTGAGATGGGCGAGGGCGGCGAAATCTTCGGGGACCTTGTAGATCTTCTGGCTCATCGGAATGCTTGCGCCTCGCGTGGGGAAGGTGCTCAGCCTAGCGCAAAACCCGCGGCGCTCGCGACAGGCACCGGGGTGAGTCGCAATGGCTTCGGAAATCGTTGCGGCCCGCGGCTCAGTCGCGGCCCAGTGCCTGGCGGACGCGCTCGGCGTGCTGCGCGAGCACTGCCTGATCGGCCATGTTGCGGGCATGCGGCTGCGGCGACTGCCCCTGGTAGCAGGGAACGATGTGGAAATGGATGTGGAACACGGTCTGGCCGGCCGCCGGCTCGTTGAACTGGATGATGCGTACGCCGTCGGGTTGGAACGCATCGCGAACGGCGTGTGCCACGCGCTGCGTGACCTTGATCAGTTCCGCGAGCGTATCCGGATCGACATCGAAGAAGTTGCGTGCCTGCGCTTTCGGAATCACCAGCGTGTGGCCTGCGGCTTGCGGCATCACGTCCATGAAGGCCAGCGTGCGCTGGTCCTCGTAAACCTTGTGGGCCGGCACCTCGCCGCGCAGGATCTTGGCGAAGATGTTGTTGGGGTCGTACGTCTGCATTCTAGATTCCCGCCTTGCCCAGTGTGTCCACCACCTGCCGCAGCGCGCTGCCGAGGGCCGGGTGCTCGACTTCGAACTGCACCGCCAGGCCGTCGAGCCGGCCGGTGAGCGACTGCTGCTCGGCGGCGTTGCGCTCGGATTTTTCCAGCAGCCGCGTGATGTCGCCGAGCAATGCAATCAGCAGCGCGCGCGACTGCGGCTCCACCGCGCTCACCTTGGCGAGCTCGGAATGCAGGGCCTCGATCTGTTGGCGCAAGTCGGCGTTCAAAGCATGCTCTCCATTGGATGAGGGGAAAATTCGCACGGCGCGCCGCATTGTTCAATAGGCATTGTCGCGCTCACTTTCTTCTGACGCGCGCCGTGGCTTGGGCGGTCAGCGGATCGTCGGGCCAGTAATGCTTGGGATAACGGCCCTTCAGTTCCTTCTTGACCTCCGCGTAGCCACGCGCCCAGAAGCTGGTGAGATCGCGGGTGACCTGCACCGGCCGTTGCGCCGGCGACAGCAGCTGCAGAGTGATCGGCACCTTGCCGCCACCGACCGTCGGCGTGCGCTGCAAGCCGAAAACTTCCTGCAGGCGCACCGACACGCTGGGCACGTCGCTGTAGTCGATCGGAATGCGCGAGCCGCTGGGCACGGCCAGGTGCGTGGGCGCGATTTCCTCGAGCCGTTGCTGCTGATCCCAGTCGAGCAGGGCCAGCAGTGCGGCATGCAGATCCAGGCGCGCCCAGTGATCGCGGCGAGTCATGCCGTTCAGCCAGGGCGCGAGCCATGTCTCCAGATTCGCCAGCAGCTCGTCGTCGCTCACTGCCGGCCATGGTTTGACGGCGCGGTCATCGATCGTGCGGGCGAACATCAGACGGGCTTGCAGCGAGCGCGCTTCGCGATTCCACGGCAAGCTTGCAATGCCCAGCTCGCGCATGCCAATCATCAAGGCCGTGGCGAGCTGCGTGCTGTCGGGATTCTCGAGGCGCCGCGCCTCGAGAATGATCGCTCCGAGCCAGCGCTCGCGTTGTGCGATCACGGCCTGTTCGCGCGAGTTCCATTCGATGCGCTGTCGATTGCGGATGTGAGTGGAGAACTCGTGTTCCAGGCTCTGGCGCTCGATGGGGGCTGCCAGGCGAATCGTGGCCTCGCGCTCGCCGGCATCCAGATCGGCGATGACCAGGAATTCGGCTTTGCCGAGATTCTGTGTATCGACGAGCCGCGCGCCGCGGCCGCCCGACAGCAGATAGCGTCCGCCGTCACTGCGTGCCTGCGCGATGCGATCGGGATAGGCCAGCGCCAGCAGCCTGCCGGCATCGTCGTCCGTGTAGGTCGAGTCGGCACGCTCATCGAAGTCCAGCTGCCGCTGCAGCACTTCCATGCTGCGAAGAACACGCTGGCGGGCAGCAGCATCCACGGTAATGCCGGATGGCAGGCCATGATTGCCGGTGCGCCGCGTCGCGCCGAGCGCATCGAGCCGCAGGCGCAGATCCGCATCGCGATGTGTCGGGCCCATTCGCAGCAGATCCCGCTCGCCGAGCAGGGCTGCGATCTGCAGGGCCAGCCGCGTCAGTCCGAGCTCGCGGCCGCGGACGATCATGTGCGCCAGGCGCGGATGAACGCCGATGCGGGCAAGTGCCCGGCCGTGCGCATTGATGCGGCCATTGGCGTCGAGGGCATCGAGTTCCATCAGCAAATCGCGTGCTTGCGAGAATGTCGCGGCCGGAGGGGGGTCGAGCCAGCGCAGCGCCTGCGGATCGCCGATGCCCCAGCTCGCCAGTTCCAGCGCCAGCGGCGCCAGATCGGCTTCGACGATTTCAGCCGGCGTATGTGCGCCCAAGCTGGACTGCTCGGCTTCGCACCATAACCGGTAGCACACGCCTGCTTCGATGCGTCCGGCACGGCCGCGCCGCTGATCGGCGGATGCGCGCGAGATGCGCACGACTTCGAGGCGGCTCATGCCGGTGGCGGGATCGAAACGGGAGCGGCGGGCGAGGCCAGAATCCACGACGATGCGTACGCCTTCGATCGTGAGGCTGGTCTCCGCGATGTTGGTGGCGAGCACCACCTTGCGTTCGCCGCGGATGCTCGGACGGATTGCCGTGTCCTGCTGTTCGGCCGGCAACTCGCCGTACAAAGGAAGTACACGCGTGCCCGGCGGCAGCTGTGCCTCTTCGAGAAAACGCTGCGCGCGACGAATTTCACCCTGACCCGGGAAGAACGCCAGGATATCGCCGTGCTCGTCGTCGAGCGCGCGCTGGATGACAGTCGCCGCGACTCGCGCGATGTCTTCTTCCTGCGTGCGTCCCGGGCCGCGGCCGGGTGGTTTCTCGCGGTAACGTGTCTCGACCTGGAACGCTTTTCCCACCGAGATCACGATCGGCGCAGCGCCCAGCAACCGGGCCACGGCCGTGCCGTCCAGCGTTGCCGACATGACCAGGATCTTCAGATCCTCGCGCAGCGTGCCCTGCGCATCCAGGCTCAACGCCAGTCCGAGATCGGCGTGCAGGCTGCGTTCGTGGAATTCATCGAAGATCAGCAACGCCACGCCTTCGAGCGCGGGGTCGCGTTGCAGCCAGCGCGTCAGGATTCCTTCGGTCACGACTTCGATGCGCGTGGCGGCACTGACCTTGGTGTCGAGCCGGGTGCGGTAGCCGACCGTGCGGCCGACCGGCTCGTTCAGGAGCTGCGCCAGCCTCGATGCGACCGCGCGCGCCGCAAGACGACGCGGTTCCAGCATCACGATCTTGTCGTTGCCCAGCCAGGGAGCCTGCAGCAGTGCCAACGGCACCAGAGTCGATTTGCCGGCGCCGGGCGGGGCCTGCAGCACGACGTTCGGATGCGAGTCCAATGCCTGCCGCAGTTCGGGCAGTGCCTGGGTGACGGGCAGGGAGGGCAGGACGATGGACACCGCCGCATTATCTCAGCATCGGCGCGCCGTATGGATATCGCGGTCGTCG
>JBDHQY010000081.1:0-8508 GCA_039807315.1 Steroidobacter sp.
CCTCTTCATTCAATTGCAGAGTCTGCACGCCGAGCGCGACAGCCTCGATATCGAATGGGGCCAGTACAAGATCGAGCAGAGCGCGTGGGCGACCCACGGCCGGGTCGAGCAGACCGCGCGCACCGGTTTGAAGATGGTGATTCCGAAGCCCGAGGAAGTGCGGCTGGTGCAGCCGTAGTGAAGCGTGGCTTCGAAGCCGCAGCGACCGGCGCCGGGATGGCGCGGATCGCGGGATGGAGGTTGTTGCAGCTGCAGTTATCGATGGCAATTGATCCGGCGTCAGGCAAGTCAGTTTTCTCATGATCCGTAACGACAATCGCGCATTTTCTCCAGACCAGTACCGGACGCGGTTGCGTTTCGTGCTGGGCATGCTGCTGCTCATTGCAGCGGCGCTGGTGGCGCGCGCGGTGGATCTGCAATTGCTCGACGACGGCTTCCTGGAAGGACAGGGCGATGCGCGTTACACGCGGGTTGCCAAGCTCTCGGCCAACCGCGGCGGCATCTACGACCGCAACGGTGAAACGCTCGCGGCCAGCATGCCGGTCGATACGGTGTGGGCCGCGCCTGCCGAGGTGATGAAGGCATCGGATCAGATTCCGCGCCTGGCCGAAGCGCTGAACCGCGATCAGAAATGGCTGACGCAGGTGCTCACCAGCAACCTCGAGCGCGATTTCGTCTACCTGGTGCGCCACATGCGCCCGAGCGACGCCGCGCAGGTGAAGGCGCTGAAGATTCCAGGCGTCTACCTGCTGCGCGAATATCAGCGTTTCTATCCGGCGGGCGAAGTCACCGGCCATCTGCTGGGCTTCACCAAGAAATACGAAGACATCGGCCAGGAAGGGCTCGAACTCGCCTACGACCGCTGGCTGGGTGCCGAAGCGGGCGCCAAGCGCATCATCCAGGATCGCTATGGCCGCACGGTCGAGGACATCGAGAGCATCCGCGCGCCGCGACCGGGCTCGGACCTGGTCACCAGCATCGATCTGCGCATCCAGTACCTGGCCTATCGCGAGCTGAAGGCGGCGATCCAGCAGCGCAACGCCAAGGCCGGCTCCATCGTGCTGCTGGACGTCGATACCGGCGAGGTGCTGGCGATGGTGAACCAGCCCTCGTACAACCCCAACGATCGCGATCAGGTGGCGGCGTCGCGCTATCGCAATCGCGCGGCCACGGACATTTTCGAGCCCGGTTCCAGCATCAAGCCGTTCGTTGCCGCGGCCGGCCTGGCTTCGGGGCGTTATCACGCCAACACGCTCATCGACACTTCGCCCTGGCGCGTCGGCATCAAGACCATCGCCGATCACGGCAAGCCGCTGGGCGCGGTGCCGCTGACGACGATACTCGCCAAGTCGAGCAACGTCGGCATGTCCAAGATGGCGATGACGCTCAGTCCCAAGGCCATGTGGGGCACGCTCAACGCGTTCGGCTTCGGGCAGGTGTCGGGCAGCGGCTTTCCGGGCGAATCCGCCGGACTGCTGAACGATCCTTCGCACTGGAGCCGCATCAACCAGGCGACCATGTCGTACGGCTATGGCCTGGCCGTTACTCCGCTGCAGCTCGCGCACGCCTACGCAACGCTCGGTGCCGGCGGGATTGCGCGGCCGGTGACGTTGCGCCGTGCCGATCAGTCGCAGCCCATACCCGGCCAGCGCGTGCTCGACGAGCATGTGGCCCGCGAGCTGCTGTCGATGATGGAAGCCGTGGTCTCGCAGGACGGCACCGGCAAGAGCGCCGCGCTCGCCGGTTATCGCGTGGCCGGCAAGACCGGCACGGCGTGGAAACTCTCGGAGAGCGGTTACGGCACCGACGGCGATCGCAAGTACATGGCGACCTTCGGCGGCGTGGTGCCGGCCAGCCGACCGAAGCTGGCTGCGATCGTCGTGATCGACGAGCCCGGCGGCCAGCTCTACTACGCAGGCGACGTCGCTGCGCCGGTGTTCGCGAACGTGATGGCGGGTGCCTTGCGTCTGCTGGGTGTGCCGCCGGACGGGCTGGACCAGTTGCCGCAGGCGATCATGGTCCAGGCCAACGCCGCGGCTGCGGCGAGCTCCGGGCCATGAGCGGTGCAGTGCCGAGACGCAGCGCTGTGAACATCGCGCGTAACACTCCTTCGAAGAATCTGCGGGCATTGTTTGCCGGTTTGCGTGCGGATGTGCCGGACGTGGCGGTCGTCGATCTGACCAGCGACAGCCGGCAAGTGGTGCCGGGCGGCGCATTCGTCGCCTTGCCGGGCTTGCGCAGTCACGGCATCGCTTTCGCCGCCCAGGCGCTGCAGGCCGGTGCCAGCGTCATTCTGTGGGAGCCGGTCGCCGGGGTGACGGCTCCGCAGGTTACCGGCCGGGTCGGATTCGTCGCCGTACCGCAGCTCAGTGCGCAGCTCGGGACGATTGCAGATCGCTTTTTCGACGCGCCTTCGCAAGCGGTCAGCGTGACGGGTATCACCGGCACCAACGGCAAGACCACTACGGCGTACGTGCTCGCGGCCGCGCTGGCGCAACTCGGCAAGTCGTCGGCCTACGCCGGCACGTTGGGGTATGGCCCCGTCGGTGCCGTGACACCGGGGACGTATACGACGCCCGACTGCATCACGGTGCATCGTCAGATCGCGCAGCTGCGGGATGCCGACGTGACTCATCTGGGCATGGAAGTGTCCTCGCATGCGCTGGATCAGCAGCGTGTCGCCGGCGTGCGCTTCGATACGGCGGTGTTCACCAATCTCACGCACGATCATCTCGACTACCACGGGACGGTCGCGGCGTACGGCGCGGCCAAGGAAAGATTGTTCCAATGGCCGGGCTTGCGACATGCGGTGGTCAATGTCGGCGATGCTTTCGGTCGGCAACTGGCCGGGCGTTACAGCGGCAGCAGCCTGACGCTCTGCAGTCGTTCGGCTGCAATGCATCTGTCGAAGGCGTCACGTGCCCTGTTCGCGGCGCAAGTGCGCGCCGCCGTGCACGGCCTGGAAATCGACATCGATGGCAGTTGGGGCACGGCGACCTTGAGCTCGCGCTTCGTTGGCGACTTCAACGTCGACAACCTGCTGGCCGTCCTCGGCGTGCTGCTCGGCTGGGATGTGCCGCTGCATCGCGCAATCCAGGCGATCGAAAACTGCTTCGCGCCGCCGGGGCGCATGGAGACGTTCACTGCGTCCGGCAAACCGCTGGCGATCGTCGACTACGCGCACACCCCCGATGCACTGGAAAAAGCGCTGCAGGCGACGCGCGGGCATTGCCGCGGCAAATTGATCTGCGTGTTCGGCTGTGGCGGCGACCGCGATGCAACCAAGCGTCCGCTGATGGGGGCGATCGCCGAGCGGCTCGCCGATGCCGTGATCGTGACGGACGACAATCCGCGCACCGAGGATGGCGATGCCATCGTCGCGAACATCGTCGCCGGCCTGCAGCGGCCGCAACAGGCGACGATCGAACGTGATCGCGCGCGGGCCATCGAACTCGCGATCCGTGCCGGCCGGGCCGGCGATGCGGTGCTGGTGGCCGGCAAGGGCCACGAGGACTACCAGATCGTGGGGCTGGAGAAGCGGCATTTCAGCGACCGCGATGTGGTGCAGGCAGCGCTGGGGGGTGATCTGTGACCGCCTGGCGCCTGAGTGAATTCGTGCAGGTGACCGGCGGCGAACGGCTCGGTGAGGACTGCGCCTTCACCGGCGTTTCGACCGACACCCGCACGCTCAAGCCGGGCGCTTTGTTCGTGGCGCTCACCGGTCCCAACTTCGATGGTCATGACTTCGTGCAGGCCGCCGCCGAGCGTGGTGCCGCAGCAGCGCTGGTGGAGCGGCCATTGCCGGCCGAACTGCCGCAGATCGTGGTGCCGGATGCGCTCGCTGCGCTGTCCACGTTCGCCCGCGACTGGCGGCGGCGCTTCGACATTCCGGTCATCGGCGTAACCGGCAGCAATGGCAAGACCACGACCAAGGAACTGATCGGTGCGATTCTGTCGCGCCAGGGCCCGTGTCTGATCACGCGCGGCAACCTGAACAATCACATCGGCGTGCCGTTGATGCTGCTGGAGCTGAATCAGACTCATCGCCACGCGGTGATCGAGATGGGCGCCAATCATCAGGGCGAGATCGCGCACTTGATGCGCATCGCCGAGCCGACCATCGGCATCGTGACCAACGCCGGCGCCGCGCACCTGGAAGGCTTCGGCAGTCTGCAGGGCGTCGCTGCCGGCAAGGGTGAAATGTTCCTCGGCCTGCCGGCGGACGGCGTGGCCGTGATCAATGCCGATGACGCGTTCGCAACCCTGTGGCGCGAGGCGCGCGCGGCCGACAAAGTGCTGACTTTCGGCTTCGAGCAGCCCGCCGATTTCATGGCGCACAAGGTTGCGGTGGCGGAGCTGACCGGCGCGCGCATCGATTTCGAGCTGGTGACGCCGGTCGGCACTCGCCAGGCGACGCTGGCCTTGGCGGGCCTGCACAACTTGCGCAATGCCCTCGGCGCGGCCGCGGTGGCGCACGCAGTGGGCGTCGGTCTCGATGAAATCGTCGCCGGACTCGCGGCGATGCGCGCAGTCGCAGGCAGGCTCGAAATCAAACCCGCCATCCATGGCGCGTTCCTGGTCGACGACTCCTACAACGCCAATCCGAGCTCGCTGAAAGCAGGGCTCGATGCCTTCCGGAGTTTCGGCGGTGCGCGCTGGCTGATCCTCGGCGACATGCTCGAGCTCGGCAGCAGCGCCAACGAGCTGCATGCCGAAGTCGGCCGCTATGCGCGCGAGGCCGGTATCCAGCGCCTGCTGGCCATCGGCGAGCACTCGCATTTCGCGGTCGAGGCCTTCGGCCACGGCGCGCAATGGTTTGCCGACATCGATTCGTTGATCGCCGCGGCGCGCGCGTCGCTGACGGCGGGTGTTGCCGTGCTGATCAAGGGCTCGCGTGCGAATCGTCTGGAACGGGTGTCCGCGGCACTGGCCGCCACGCCATCCCAGGTCATCGGACACTGAAGACGGACAAGAACGACACATGCTGCTGTATCTGGCGCACCACTTGAGCGAATGGCACTCCGGCTTCCGGGTGTTCAGCTACCTGACGCTGCGGGCGATTCTCGCGGCGCTCACGGCGCTGGCGATCTCGTTCGTGGTCGGGCCGTGGATGATCCGCATCCTGTCGCATCGGCAGATCGGCCAGCGCGTGCGCGACGACGGGCCGAAGTCGCACCTGCCCAAGGCCGGCACGCCCACCATGGGCGGCGCGCTGATCCTGGTCGCCATCGGCGCCGGCACCGTGCTGTGGGCCGATCTGAGCAACCGTTTCGTGCTGATCACGCTGGCGGTGACGCTGGCGTTCGGCCTGATCGGTTTCTGGGACGACTATCTGAAGCTGGTGGTCGGCAACAGCCGCGGCCTGATCGCGCGCTACAAATATTTCTGGCAGTCGGTGGCGGGCCTGGGCTGCGCCTTCGCTCTCTACCACACCGCCAAGGTGCCGGCGGAAACGGCGCTGTACGTGCCGTTCTTCAAGGACGTGATGGTACCGCTGGGCCTCGGCTACATCCTGCTCACCTACTTCGTGGTCGTCGGCACCAGCAACGCGGTGAACCTGACCGACGGCCTGGACGGACTGGCCATCATGCCGGCGGTGCTGGTCGGCGGCGCACTGGGGGTGTTCGCATATGCAACGGGCAATGCAGTGTTCTCGGGCTATCTCGGCATTCCATTCATCGAGGGCACCGGCGAAATACTGGTGTTCTGCGCGACGCTGGTCGGCGCCGGCCTCGGCTTCCTCTGGTTCAACACCTACCCGGCCCAGGTGTTCATGGGTGATATCGGCGCTCTCGCGCTCGGCGCGGCACTAGGCGTCGTCGCCGTGATCGTGCGCCAGGAGATCGTGCTGTTCGTGATGGGCGGCGTGTTCGTGATGGAGACCGTGTCGGTGATCCTGCAGGTCGCCTCCTACAAGCTGACCGGCAAGCGCATCTTCCGCATGGCGCCGATCCATCATCATTTCGAGCTCAAGGGCTGGGCCGAGCCCAAGGTCATCGTGCGCTTCTGGATCATCTCGGTGATCCTGGTGCTGGTGGGCCTGGCGACGCTGAAGGTGCGCTGAAGCATGACGCCGCAGGCCAACACCACCCTCGCCACGCAGCGCCAGGCCGGACGCACCGTCGTCGTCGGTCTGGGACGCACCGGACTTTCGTGCGCGCGTTATTTGCAGTCACGCGGCGTTTCGTTCGCGGTGACCGACAGCCGCAGCTCGCCGCCGGAGTCCGCGGCGCTGCGGCAGATCGCCCCGCAAGCGCAGGTCTCGTTCGGCGCCTTCGACGAATCGTTGCTCGATGGGGCGACTCGGCTCGTCGTGTCGCCGGGCGTATCGTTGCGCGAACCGTTCCTGGTCAATGCCGTCCGGCGCGGCTTGCCGATCGCCGGCGACATCGAGCTGTTCGCGCGCGAAGCGAAAGCTCCCATCGCGGCGGTGACCGGCACCAATGGCAAGAGCACGGTCACGACCTTGGTGGCGAGCATGGCCGCAGCGGCCGGCAAGCAGGTGCTGGCCGGCGGCAATCTCGGCCGGCCGGCGCTGGAGCTGCTGGATGAGCCGGTGCCCGATCTGTACGTGCTGGAGCTGTCGAGCTTCCAGCTCGACTCGACGCAAGCGCTGCGCACGGCGGCCGCCACGGTGCTCAACGTCACTCCCGATCACATGGATCGCTACGCCAGTCTCGGTGACTACGCCGCGTCCAAGGCTCGCATCTTCACGAACTGCGACGCCGCGATCCTGAATCTCGACGACGCCGCGGTTCGCGGCATGGCCGGCGGCGTCCGACGCAGGCTGGGTTTCAGCCTGCTGCGCGATCCGGCGGCCGACTACTACGCGAGCACGTCGCAGGACGATGTCGTGCTGATGCACGGCAATGACCGCATCGTTGCGATGTCGGAGCTGAAGATCACTGGCTTGCACAACGCTGCGAACGCGCTTGCCGCGTTGGCGATGTCCGATGCGCTCGGTCTTTCGCGTCAGCACGCCGTGCGCGCGCTGCGTGATTTCCCGGGCCTGCCGCATCGGTCGCAATGGGTAGCCGATGTCGACGGCGTGCGCTATGTCGACGATTCGAAGGGCACCAACGTCGGTGCGACGCTGGCTGCCGTTGCCGGAATGCCAGGCTCGCTGGTGTTGATCGCGGGCGGGCAGGGCAAGGGGCAGGATTTCTCGGCGCTGGCCGGCGCGTTCCGCGGCAAGGTGCGGCACGTGGTGTTGCTGGGTCAGGATGCGGAGCTGATCGCAGACGCCGTGCGGAGCGTCAGCACCATCGAGTTTGCCCGCGACATGAATGAAGCCGTGCGGCTGTCTGCCGAGGCAGCGCGGCCGGCAGAGACAGTGCTGCTGTCTCCGGCGTGCGCGAGTCTCGATATGTTCCGCGACTACGCGCATCGCGGCGACGTATTCGCGGCCGCGGTGCGAGGGCTGCGTTCATGAGTGCCGCTGCCATGACCTTCGCACGCTCCAGCGCCCGGCCGAAGCGCTTCGTGTTCGACGCGGTGCTGCTGCTCAGCGTCGCCGGCATCCTGCTGGTCGGTCTGGTCATGGTGACCTCCGCCTCGATCTCGGTCGCGGATCGCCAGATGCACGAGCCGCTGTACTACCTGCAGCGTCAGGCCATGGGCGTGGCGCTGGGACTGGTGGCCGCCGGCATCATGATGTTCGTACCGACCAGCGTGTGGGAGCGGCTGGCCATGCCGCTGCTGCTGTTGGGGTTCCTGTTGCTGATCGTGGTGCTGGTTCCCGGCATCGGTCACGAAGTGAACGGCAGCCGCCGCTGGTTGCGCATGGGGTTCATGAACTTCCAGGCGTCCGAACTGGCGCGGGTGCTGCTGCTGACGTACCTGGCGAGCTACATAGTGCGGCGTCAGCAGGAGCTGAAGGATGAGCTGCGCGGCTTCCTCAAGCCGCTGGGCCTGCTGATGGGCGCGGCGGCGCTGTTGCTGCTCGAGCCGGATTTCGGCGCCGCCACCGTGCTGGTCGCGACCGGCCTGGGCATGCTGTTCCTGGCCGGCGTGAAGCTGCGTCATTTCGCTGCGCTGGTGGCGCTGGCCGCCTCGGGCATGGCGGTGATCGCGGTGACTTCCGCCTATCGCCTCAAGCGCCTGACCGCGTTCCTCGATCCGTTCGCCGATCCGTTCAATTCCGGTTTCCAGCTGACGCAGTCGCTGATCGCCATCGGCCGCGGCGAGCTGACCGGCGTGGGGTTGGGCTCGAGCGTGCAGAAACTGTTCTATCTGCCCGAAGCGCACACCGATTTCGTGTTCGCCATCCTGGCCGAGGAGCTGGGGCTGATCGGCGTGCTGGCGACGCTGGCGTTGTTCGTGATCCTGGTGTGGCGCTCGTTCCATGTATCGCGCCTGGCTGCCGATGCCGGCATGGCGTTCCAGGCCTATTGCGCCGCCGGCTTCGGCGTCTGGCTGGCGCTGCAGACCTTCATCAACGTCGGGGTGAACCTGGGACTGCTGCCGACCAAGGGATTGACGCTGCCGCTGATGTCCTACGGTGGCTCG
>JBDHQY010000082.1:0-8507 GCA_039807315.1 Steroidobacter sp.
CCGCGCGGCATCGTGTTCGACATCGGCTCGCTCAAGTCGCCGCTGCGCCAGGGGATCAATGCGATGCGCGACGCCGGCTGCCGCATCACGTCGATCCATCCCATGTTCGGCCCGGATACCGCGTTGCTGTCGGGGCGACACGTGATCTTCGTCGACCTGGGCAGCAAGGAAGCCATCGACGAGGCGCAGAGTCTGTTCGCGGCGACGATGGCCGAGCGCGTGGTCATGACGCTGGATGAGCACGACCGCCTGATCGCTTATGTGCTCGGTCTGTCGCACGCGCTGAATATTGCCTTCTTCACGGCGCTGGCGGAAAGCGGCGAAGCGGCGCCGCGGCTGGCGCAGCTTTCCAGCACCACCTATGACGCGCAGGTCGACGTGGCCACCAAGGTGGCCAACGAAAGCCCGGAGCTCTACTTCGAAATCCAGAGCCTGAACGACTATGGCCGCGAGTCGCTGGCGGCCTTGCGCCAAGCGGTCGAGCGTCTATGGCATAGCGTCAGCACGCAGGACGCGCCGGAGTTCGTCAGCATGATGCAGCGTGGCCGCGAGTACCTCGCGGGGCGCGTCAGGGAACGTTGAGTCACGGGCGGTCTGACCAACAAGGGAAAGTCCATGCCGGTGCGCGATCTCGAGAATGAAGCGCGGGAGCTGCGCGCCCGCATCGCGACCCTGGTCGAGGAAGCTGCGACCAACGAGCGGCTGCTCAAGCGCAGCCAGGAGCGTGAGCTCGAGCTGCTCAAGGCCGAGAACCTGACGCAGCTGTTTGCGGCGATCTGCAACGGCCTGCGCACCTCCTATGGCCTGGAATCGGTGACGCTGCTGCTGTGGGACCCGCAGCACGAAATCCGGCACCTGCTGATCGCCGATCAGCTGGATACAGCGGATTTTCCCCAGGTGATCTTCGCCGACAGCGTGGTGGGCCTGGCGCCGCAGTTCACCTCGTTCTACCGGCCCTGGCTCGGGCCCTACATGGGATGCGATCACCAGCTGCTGTTTCCGGGCGAGCAGTCGCTGCGCAGCGTTGCGTTGATCCCACTGCGCCGGCAGGACCGCCTGCAGGGCAGCCTGAATTTCGGCAGCGCCGACGAGAAGCGTTTTTCGCGCCATCTGGCGACGGACTTCCTGGCGCATCTGGGCGTCATCGCTTCCTTCGCCATCGAGAATGCCGTGAACCGCGCGCGCCTGGTGCGCAGCGGCCTGACCGATTTTCTTACCGGATGGCACAACCGCCGTTATCTGAATGCGCGCCTGAAGGAGGAGCTGGCGCGGGCGCAGCGCCAGGGTAGCGGGCTTACCTGCCTGCTCATCGATCTGGATCGCTTCAAGCAGATCAACGACCAGCACGGTCATCTCGCCGGAGACATGGCGCTGCGCGAAGCGGCGCAACGTGTGGACGCGCATATCCGCGATAGTGACGCCGCCGCGCGCTTCGGTGGAGATGAGTTCGTCGTGCTTGCCCCGGGAATCAGCCCGGCTCAGGCCGCCGCGCTGGCCGAGCGCATTCGGGCTGCAGTGTGTGGCACTCCGCTGGAGGTCGCGCCTGGAGTCAGCCTGTATCTCACCGTGTCGATCGGCGTCGCCGGCATCATCCCTGAGCGCAATGAGTCCGATCTCAAGGCGGTGGCGGAGCGGCTGCTCGCCAATGCGGACGCCGCTCTCTATCGAGCCAAGGAGCAGGGCCGCAATCGGGTCGAGCTGACCTGAGTTCTCGCCCCGCACGGGCCGATGCTTCTGCGTCGCATCGAGCCGCGCAGCCGACGTGCTAAGCTTGTTTAATGCGATTCATTCGCATTTATCTTCAGAGACGGCGATGAGGAATTCCATGTTGAGCTGGATTTCGATGCGACGCGCGGGCGCAATTCTGGGCGTGCTGGGTTTTGCGGCGGTAGTGGCCGCCTGTTCGCGGCCGCCGGAGCAACTGGTGGTGTACTCGGCGCGCAACGAGCAGCTGATCAAGCCCATGTTCGATCGTTACACCGCGGAAACCGGCATGCCGGTGCGCTTCGTCACCGACGACGCCGGGCCGCTGATCGAGCGCCTGGCTGCGGAGGGCGCGAATTCGCCGGCCGACATCCTGATGACGGTCGATGCCGGCGAGCTGTGGCACGCTGCGGACCGCGGTCTGCTGCAACCCACGGAGTCGTCGATCATCGATGCCAACATTCCGGCCAGCCTGCGCGATCCGCAGGACCGCTGGATCGGTCTGTCGGTGCGTGCGCGCACCATCGTCTACAGCACCGAGCGCGTGCAGCCGGAGGAACTCGGCGATTACGCGGCACTGGCCGACGAGCGCTGGAAAGGCAAGCTGTGCCTGCGTACCTCCAAGAAGGTCTACAACCAGTCGCTGGTCGCCATGCTGATCGCCGAATACGGCGAGGAAAAAACCGAGTCGATCGTCAAGGGCTGGGTCGCCAATCTCGCCACCGAGCCGTTCTCCAACGACACGTTGCTGATGGAAGCGATCGCCGCCGGGCAGTGCGACGTGGGCCTGGTGAACACCTACTATTTCGGACGCTTGCTGCGCGAGAAGCCGCAGCTGCCGGTCAAGCTGTTCTGGGCGGATCAGGCTGCGAACGGCGTGCACGTGAACGTTTCGGGCGCCGGCGTGACGGCGCATGCGCCGCACCGGGCGGCTGCACGGAAATTCCTGGAATGGCTGTCGCAGCCCGAGGCGCAGTCGTTGTTCGCCGCTCTGAATCTGGAATATCCGGCCAGCCCCACGGTGCCGGCCGATGCGGCCGTGCTGGCCTGGGGCGATTTCAAGCAAAGTCCGATGAACGTGGCGAAAGCCGGGGAGCTGCAGTCCGTCGCGGTGAAACTGATGGATCGTGCGGGCTATCGTTGAAGTAGCGCGCTCGCGATGAGCCGTTCGTCCGAGTCGTCGAGGTCGCGTCGGCTATGGCGCAGCCCGGGGCTGGGTGTGGTCTTTGCGCTGTTGGTGTGCCTGCCGGCGCTGGTCCCGCTGGTCGTCATCGTCGGCGCGGCGATTTCTCCGCAAGCCGAAGTCTGGGCGCACCTGGCGCAGTACGTGCTGCCCGAAGTCGTCGCCAACACGGTGAAGCTGGTGATCGGCGTTGCGCTGATCGGCGGTACGCTCGGCACCAGCCTCGCCTGGCTGACCGCCATGTGCGAGTTTCCCGGCCGCCGCTTCTTCGACTGGGCGTTGCTGTTGCCGCTGGCGATCCCGGCCTACGTGCTGGCGTTCGTCGCCGTGGGCTTTCTCGACTACGCCGGGCCGCTGCAAGCGTGGCTGCGCGATATCTTCGGCACTTCCAGCTGGTTTCCACGCATCCGTTCCACCGGCGGCACGATCCTGGTGTTGTCGCTGGCTTTCTATCCTTACGTCTACCTGATGGCGCGCAGTGCTTTTCTGACGCAAGGCAGGCGGGCGCTCGAAGCAGCGCAGATGCTCGGTCACAGCCGCCAGGCGGCCGCCTGGCGGGTGGCCATACCGCTGGCCCGTCCATGGATCGTGGCGGGCATCGCACTGATCGTCATGGAGACGCTGGCGGATTTCGGCGCAGTCTCGGTGTTCAACTACAACACTTTCACCACGGCCATCTACCGCGCCTGGTTCGGCATGTTCTCGGTGAGCGCGGCGCTGCAGCTTGCGGGCGTGCTGTTGCTCTTCGTTCTGCTGGCGTTCGCCCTCGAACGACGCTCCAGAACGGCTGCGCATTTCTCCAGCAGCCGTGATCTCAGTCGCGAAGCGCCGCGGCTGCGCTTGCAACCGCTGGCGCGTTACTCGGCCGTATGCTTCGTCGCACTGGTGTTCGTGCTGGCGTTTGCCTTGCCGATCCTGCAGTTGCTGTTCTGGGTGTTCACTCGTGCTATGTCGGATCTGGATGCGCGCTATTTGGGGTTCGTTGCCCGCAGTGTGGTCCTCTCGCTCAGCGCGGCTGTCGTCATCGTCGCGGCGAGTGTGCTGCTGGCGTATATCCTGCGTCGCCGCCCGACCACGCTGACGCGCAGCGTCATTCGTGTCGCGATGATCGGCTATGCGGTGCCGGGAACCGTTCTGGCGGTGGGCATTCTGGTTCCAGTGATCCTGCTGAACAATTTCCTGCAGGAACAGCTGCGTTCCTGGTTCGGTGCCGCCGCGCCGGCGCTGTTGTTGCAAGGAACGCTGCTCACGGTGTTGATCGCCTATCTCGCCAGGTTTCTCGCGGTCGGGTTCAACCCCATCGAAAGCGGTCTGCAGCGCGTGACGCACAGCATCGACGAAGCGGCCGCCGGCCTCGGCGTGGTCGGCGGCGCGCTGCTGCGCAAAGTGCATGTGCCGTTGCTGCGGACCAGCCTAGCGACGGCGGCGACCCTGGTGTTCGTCGATGTGATGAAAGAGATGCCGATCACGCTCATCACCCGGCCATTCGGCTGGGATACGCTGGCAGTGCGGGTGTTCGAGATGACCTCGGAAGGCGAGTGGGAGCGTGCCGCGTTGCCTGCTGTCGCCATCGTTCTGGTCGGCTTGGTGCCGGCGGCAATGCTCACACGCAGAGGTGCGCATGTGGCTTGAACTGCGCGATGTCGCGCGTTTCTTCGGTACCCGCAAGGCTGTGGATGGCTTGAGCTTTCGGCTGGCGGAAGGCTCCATCGGTTGCCTGCTGGGGCCCAGCGGCTGCGGCAAGACGACGGCTCTGCGCTGTATCGCAGGTTTCGAGCCCGTGGATCGCGGCGAGATCCAGGCGCACGGGCGCGTGTTGTCGACACCTGATTTCCTCGCGCCGCCGGAAAGCCGTCGTATCGGCATGGTGTTTCAGGACTATGCGCTGTTCCCGCATCTCACGGTGCTGCAGAACGTCGCATTCGGTTTGCATCGCCTGCCGCAGCCGGCGCGGATCAAGCGCGCGCAAGACATGCTGGCCACGGTAGGTCTTGCCGAGCATGGTTCGCATTATCCGCATCAGCTTTCTGGCGGGCAGCAACAGCGAGTTGCACTGGCGCGCGCGTTGGCACCGGAACCGGAGTTGGTGCTACTCGACGAGCCGTTTTCCAGTCTCGACGTGGAGCTGCGCGAGCGCCTCGGCATGGAGGTCCGCACGGTGCTCAACGGCTTGAACGCCACGGCGCTGCTGGTAACGCACGATCAGCAGGAAGCATTTGCGGTCGCTGACATGGTCGGAGTGATGAACGACGGCAGGCTGGAGCAATGGGGCTCGCCCTACGAGCTGTATCACCGGCCGGCGACCCGTTTCGTCGCCGACTTCATCGGCCAGGGCGTGTTCATCGCCGGCGAAGTCGTTGGCGCTGGCGCGTTCCAGAGCGAATTGGGCTTGATGCACGCTGGCGGGCGCGCCGATTGGGCCAAGGGCAGTCGGGTGGACTTGCTGCTGCGTCCCGACGACGTGATTCACGACGATGCCAGCCAGCTGCGGGCCGAGGTGTGTCAGCGCGTATTCCGAGGCGCCGATTTTCTCTACACCCTGAAGTTACAGAGCGGTGCGCGCCTGCTGTCGCTGGTGCCGAGTCATCACGATCATGAGGTCGGCGAACGCATCGGCATCCGCATCGAACCGGATCACGTCGTGGCGTTCGAGCGTCAGTGAGCCTGCTTGCCGGCCCGTCTCATCAGTATCAGGAACAGCGGCACTCCGGCGATCGCGGTGAGCGCTCCCACCGGCAGCTGACGAGGAGCGAAGAGTACGCGCGCGCACAGATCGGCAATCATGACCAGCGTGCCGCCGAGGATGGCGGAGGCGGGTATGACCAGCCGGTGATCCGCGCCCAGCACCAGCCGCACCAAGTGCGGCGTCACCAAGCCCACGAAGCCGATCGTGCCGGCCGTGGTCACGGTCGCCGCCGTCAGCAGCGAGCTCGCTATGAAAATGCCGATTCGCGTGGCACGAACCGATACACCCAGTACGCGCGCCTGCAGCTCTCCGCGCGCCAGCACATTCAGCTGTCGAGCGAACGGCATGACGATGAGCAATGCCGCTGCGAACAGCAGTAACAATGTCCAAGGCCGCGAACTCATCGACAGGTCGCCCATCAGCCAGAAGAGCATCCCGCGCAACTGCGTTTCATCCCCGAGCGCCAGCAGCAAGCTGACGATAGCGCTGGCGCCGGCAGCCATCACGATGCCGGTGAGCAACAGCCGCGTCGGCGTCCAGTCGCCCGCGCCGTGCGCCAGGCTGAATACGATCAGAGTGGTCATCAATGCTCCGGCCGTCGCCGCAGCATCCACGGCGAAGCCCGCCAGTCCCAGTAGCATCGCGGACAGTGCTGCGACCGCCGCACCGCCGGATACGCCCATCACGAATGGATCAGCGAGTGGATTGCGCAGCAGGGCCTGCATCAACACGCCCGCGACAGCAAGCAGGCCGCCCGCCGCGAACGCCGTGAGAGCACGCGGCAGCCGCAGGTCGAAAATCAGCGAGCGGGCCAGCGAATCGCCGTCACCGGCGAGACTGTCCAGGATCTGGTCCAGGCTCAAGGATACGCTGCCGCTCAGCACGGACAGCACCAGCACGCCGAGCGCCGTGAGCGCCAGCAGGCCGTAGATAGCGGTGATGCGCGAGGATGGAGGATTCACTTGAGGCCGGCAGGTTAAAGGTCGCAGGCCACGTGGACAAGAACGGCGAGTGAGCGCGGATGGCTTGCAGCAGGCACTTGAAGTGCCTGCCGGGCGAGCCGACGCAGGCACATGGAAGCGCCGGTCGGGCGCTGCGATGGGGATTTTGTCTGGTTGAGCGTGGAGGCTTGTGGAACAATCGGACCGAATACTTCCTCCAATCCGCCATGACTGATCTCATCGATGCAGAAGGGTTTCGCGCCAACGTCGGGATCGTGCTGATCCGCGACGACCGCCAGGTATTTCTCGGCGGCCGCACCGGCGGGCGCGGCTGGCAGTTTCCGCAGGGTGGCGTGCTGCGCAATGAAGCGCCGGAGCAGGCGCTGTACCGCGAGCTGAAAGAGGAGATCGGACTGGAGGAGCGCGACGTCGAGCTGGTCGCTGCGACGCGCCACTGGCTGCGTTACCGGTTGCCGCGCCAGTACGTCCGTCGCAACACCCATCCGCAATGCATCGGCCAGAAGCAACGCTGGTTCCTGCTGCGCTTTCGCTCGTCGGAGGACCGGTTGCATTTCGATTCCACGCCGCAGCCCGAGTTCGATCGCTGGCGCTGGGTGGATTACTGGACCCCGGTGCGGGAAGTCATTTACTTCAAGCGTGCCGTCTATGTGCGTGCGCTCGACGAGCTGGCGCACCGCGCCTGGCCGCACGATCCGCCAGCGCTGCCCGCTTGGGCGGACAGCGAGAAGAATCTGCGCAATCTGGCGCGCAAGCGCAGCACCAACGATGCCGGCGAGCCGGCGTAGCTTGCCTGCTAGAAGGGCTTCAGCACCACCAGCAGCACGATGCCGATCAGCAGCAGACCCGGTGCTTCGTTGAAGCCGCGCAGCCAGCGCTCGGAATGCCGGTTGCGGTCGGCCCGGAACGCCAGCAGCAACCGATAGCACCATAGATGATAGCCGACCAGCAGCGCCACCAGCGTCAGCTTGGCGTGCAGCCAGCCGAAAGCCAGCATCGCCGGCGCCAGCACCAGCATGGCAATGCCGAGAATCACGCTCAGTGCCGCGCCGATGGTCATCATCACGAACAGCCGCCGCTCCATGACCTTGAAGCGCTCGATGCTCACCGCATCGCTGGCGCTGGCGTGATACACGAACAGGCGCGGCAGATAGAACAGGCCGGCGAACCAGGTGACGACGAAGACGATGTGGAAAGCCTTGAGCCAGAGCATGCCGTGAAGCGCCTTGCGGATATGATGTAATGGCGTGAGGTTACCGCGAGCGGGACTCGAGTGCATGGGATCTGAGAGGCATGGCTGACTTGGCAAGTCTGCGCAACGGACGGTTCGTCGTCCGCTCCCGCCCGCTGTGGCAGCGGCGCCTGCTGCTCGCCGGCAGCCTGCTGGGGGTCGCGCTGCTGCTGTACCTGGTCTACGAATGGGGCCGTTACGACGGTGGCTACAGCAAGATTGCCGAGATCCAGCGCCGGCGCGCGCTGTCGACGCAGATCGAGACGCTCACCAGCGCGAACGAAAAACTGCGCGCCGAGGTCGCTGCCGCGGAATTGACGCACAACGTCGAGCGGCAGGCCTACGCGGAAGTGGAGAAAAGCCTGGCCGACCTGCAGGCCCAGGTGCTGAAGCATCGCGAGGAGCTGACGTTCTATCGCGGCATCGTTTCCCCCGAGGACGGGATCGGCGGCCTGCGCGTGCAGAGCTTCCAGATCCAGCCCGGCAGTGCCGAGTCCCATTACCGCCTGAATCTGATGCTGGTGCAGTCCATGCGTCAGGATGCCGCCGCTTCCGGCACCGTGGACATCCGTGTCGAGGGCGCGCGCGGCGGCAAGCCCGAGCAGCTGCCCCTGTCGCAAATCGGCGGCGCCACCCGCGCCGACGGGCTGGTGGCCTTCCAGTTCCGTTACTTCCAGGAGCTGGAGCAGGACATCGCCTTACCTGCAGACTTTGAACCACGTGCAGTCACGGTGGAGGTGCGTT
>JBDHQY010000083.1:0-8342 GCA_039807315.1 Steroidobacter sp.
CATGCCATCCGTAACCGAGATGGCGGCCCCGGACGAAGACCCTCCAGGAATGCGCGCGTGTGCGCGATCGAAGGTATTCTTGGGCGTGCCGTAATGCGGATTTATGCCAAGACCGGAGAGCGCGAATTCGGTCAGATTGGTGCGGCCTATGATCACTGCCCCGGCATTTCTGAGGCGCTCCACGATCAGTGAGTCCTGCCTGGCCACAGATGCACCCTGCAGCACGGTCGAACCCGCCAACGTGACGATGCCGTTCTCGTCGAACAGGTCCTTGATGGAAATCGGTACGCCGGCCAGCGCGGGCAGCTTCGTTCCGTTGCGTCGCTGCGCATCGATTCGATCGGCAGACGCGAGCGCCGTCTC
Source organism: Steroidobacter sp. (assembly GCA_039807315.1). Classification (GTDB taxonomy): domain Bacteria; phylum Pseudomonadota; class Gammaproteobacteria; order Steroidobacterales; family Steroidobacteraceae; genus Steroidobacter. The sequence continues at coordinate 364 of JBDHQY010000083.1, forward strand.
GGCGTGGACGCTAATGAAGGTGCGCGAGCCTTCTCCCTTTGGATCCTTGATCGCAGCCAGCGCCTGTTCGACGAGTTGACGACTGGTTGTCTTTTGCTCGGCAAGCAGTTGCGAAAGCTCGCCGATCGACTTGGTGGCGAGGTCATGCTCGGATGCGCGGCGGGCCTGGGCACGGAGGTTTTGCGCGGGCGCGGATGGCGCAAACATGCAGGCGCCAAGCGCAACACTGTGGCAAAGAAAGTCACGACGGCGCCGATCCATTCTGCTCTCCCGGACCAGGAATCGATTTCTCTCAAGAACGCGAGTGGCGGGTCGACTGCCACTGGGCAGGCGTCAGTGGCATGCAGCGATGACCTTGTAGCAGCAACGCCTGGCCCCGAAAAAAGATAGCACGATCTATGACCATCAGTGGGCAAGTCTCATGCGGCAAGCCCGGCATCTGATTGCCTCTCAGGAGGGATCGCGTGACGCCACATATGCGGCGATTGCAAGCATGTCCCGCTCATCCAGTTTCGAGATCGCCGGCTTCATCAGCTGTGCGCCGGCGCCATTGCGAGTGCCGACTTTCATATCGAACATCTGCCGTACCAGATAGCTGGGAGAGCGGCCTGCAATGCCCGGCACCGATTCGGTTCCGCCCAGGTCGGCGCCGTGGCAAGTGCCGCAGGCCACTGTTTTTCCAGCGCCGGTCGTTACCAGCTCCGCGCCTTTCTTGATACTGCCGACGGGTACGTAAGCGATAAAGCCGACGCGCGGATTGCGCAGCCTTGCTACAGCCTCGACATCTCGCGGAACCTCGATGATGCGTTCGCCCAGCAGCTCTTTTCCGCCATTCTCGATGGGCAGGAACATGCCGCCGGCGATCGTGGTCTGCGGTGCCCATTGCGTTTCGACCACCTCGACCCAGGGCGTCCATTTCATCGAGCCGAAGTATTGGGCGGCCGCCATGATCTGCTCGTCCGTCATGGCCCGGGCGGCCGCGATCATCAGATTCGTGTTGCTCTTGCGTGCGTCCGCGGACTTGCGATTGCCATTCCTGAAGCTCTGCATCTGTTCGACGAAGTAGGGCACCAGCAAGCCGGCGACGGCTGCGTTTTCCGGTCGGCCCTTGCCGTTGGGGTAGTGACACAAGGCACAAGCCATGACATCCGGTCGGCTGCCATGCGCGACGATATCCGGCATCCTGGGATGATCGTTCGGATACCAGTCGGCAGGACCGAAAGGATCTTGGATCTGTTCCAGCGTGAACTGAAGCTCGCTGCCGGGCAGGCTCCTGAGTTGTGCCTCCGGCGTAGCAGGCTTCGACTGAGCAGCGGAGGCAGGGGCTTGCGGCTGCAACCCTGTTTGGAGCGGCGGCGGGCCCTCGAAGCCGTAGGCCCATGGCGGCGGCACATCCGCTGCGACGGCGATGCATACCAGGGAGGTGTGCGACAGGGCCGATAGCCCAAGCAATGCGATAAACCGCCGCAATGTCATTTTTTTGAATGTCCTGTGCTCTGCAGCTGTTCCGTCCGGACGGGCATGTTGGATTTTCTGTGCGCGAGGCGGTCGTATTGGTTGCCGGGGCTGACGCAGCGATCTGCGCGCAGCGCCGCAAACGGGTTCATCGCATACTTCCACTCACGTGCTGATCGTACTTGTCGTTCGTGATGGGTCGGGGCATGCCGCCGCCGTGAGCGCTTAGCTGATCGTTACAGTCACCGGCGACAGCGTGCCGAGCTGGAACCAGTAGGTATCGCCGGCAGCCGCGAATCGGGTCGGGATGACGGAGCCGGTCATGATCCACTGACCGGGTTGCAGCGGGGTTCCCACCTGGCGGGCAAAGCGGGCGACCCAGGCCAGTACCCAGAGCGGGCCGTTCATCACATCGTCGCTGGATCCGGTTGCCACCTGCTCGCCGTTGATCAGCAATCGTCCCGGCAAACCGCGCAGGTCGCCGAAGCTGGAAGGTGATGCAGCTTCGCCGAGTACCATGCCCTTGTTCCAGCTGTTCTCCGCGGCGATCGAACTCGCATCCAGATGGGCGTAATCGGCATCGCGATCCTCGACGATTTCAAACGCCGCGGCGACGGCATCGACGCACGCGATCAGATCCCGGACGTCGTCGTCTGCTCGAAGCACGGGTACGTCCTTGCCGATGCGCAGCGCCAGCTCGCTTTCGATGCCCAATCGATGGAAATCCGCTTTCCGCAGCGTCGCGCCGCTTGCACGAACGGTGCTCTTCAGGACGCGGCCGCCGATCGGCTCGGCGACGCCGCAGAATCGCTGCATCTTCTCGGTGGTCAGGCCGACCTTGTACCCTACAATGCTGTCGTTGGAGCGCAACGCTCGGGCCACGATTTCATCTTGAATGCCATAGGCGTCATCGAGCGTCGCCGGGCGGCCGTCAATGCTATAGAGCTGGAATCGAGTGCGATTCCTGAGGTGGGCTTCGTACTGATCGACGATGGCGCGAATCCGGTCGGCGTGCATTTCGACCTCGGCACAGCGGGCTGCGGCAACATGCGTCGGCCAATGTAGCACAGGGCTTTTAGGAAAAATTCCTGCCGCCGGGCTAGTACACTGCATTCGGTATTCGAGGAAAGCGCATGGCCGCCTACATGATATGCACGATGAAGGTCCACGATCCGGTCACTTTCAAGAAGTACTCGGACCACACGCCCGAGACCCTGGCGAAATACGGTGGCCGATTTCTGACGCGTGGCGACGAGGTCACGACGTCGGAGGGCGCGGCGTTCTCGGAGCGGATGGTGATCCTGGAATTTCCAGACCGGGCCTGCGCCGAAGCCTGGTACGACGATCCGGAGTATCAACGTCTGTCGGAGTTCCGTCGCGCCGCGACCACGAACGGTCGCATGATCCTTCAGGAAGGCCGACCCGATCAGGTCGCGCCCGATCCCCGCGTTTGATCGCCGCCGGAGGCTGGCCATGGATCTGAAGATATCGGGGCGTCGTGCGCTCGTATTCGGCGCCTCCAAGGGGCTCGGCAAAGCAGTCGCGCGCGAGTTGATTGCGGAGGGTGCTCGAGTCGTCATCGTTTCGCGGGACCCGGATCGAATCGCGGCGACGGCGGCAGAGATCGGCGCTGTCGGCATTGCGGGCGATGTTGCCTTTCGTGGCAATGGCGAGGCGCTGGTTGCGCAAGCCGCGCAGGTGCTCGGTGGTCCCATCGATATTCTGGTGACCAATACCGGCGGTCCGCCCGCCGGCACCTTCGAAAAGATGTCCGCCGCCGATTGGCAGAAGGGTTTCGACAATTTGTGGATCAGCACGGTGGAAAGCGTGCTGGCGGTGTTGCCTCACATGCGTGAACGCAAATGGGGCCGTATTCTCGCGATCACATCGATCGCCGCTCGCGAGCCGCAGCCGGGCCTGGTGATTTCAAACAGCTTGCGGGCCGGATTGCTCGGGCTGATCAATTCGGTCAGCCGCGATGTGGCGAAAGACGGGATCACGATGAACGCGCTGCTGCCCGGTTATACGGCAACCGAGCGCCTGGCGGAGCTGGGCGTGGACGACGCGATCATGGGGCCGAAGATCCCCGCCGGCCGAATTGGCAAGCCGGAGGAGTTCGCAGCGCTTGCCGCATTCCTCGCATCCGATCGTGCGTCGTATATCACGGGTCAGGCGATCGCGGTCGATGGCGGTTTTTTGAATTCGATCTGAGCCTGCTCGGCCAGGGCGATCCCTGGTGCGTCAGTACAGCTGTACCTGGCCATGCTGCTACTCCTGCGCCTGGATATCGTCTTGCGGCTGTCCGAATTGCTTGATCGCAAGCGTTCGAACCGGGATGAAGAATCGATAAGTGGTGGCGTTGCCGACGGTTGAGCCGATGGACGACGCTTCGGCATCGGTGGCCCCCTGTTTTTTGACCCCGCCGACTTTTCCCATGATCTTGGCGGTAATGCCATCGACCACAGCGCCCAGTTCGCCGCCCAGCTCGGCCGACCAGCTGGTTTCTTTCGCAACCGTATGGGTTACCACGTCGCTCTCGCTGACGGAGTTGTTTTCCGTCACCGTGACCTCACGCCTGCGCTGCCTGATTTCGAACGTGAGGTTGGGATCCGTGCCCACCACCGCCGTCTTCGAGACGTAGTGGAAATAGTATTCCACCCCGGGCATGGACGAGGTGAGGGTGATGCCGGGGTTGCCCTTGAGGGTCAGCAGATTGTGCCGTGAGGTATCGAGCTCGACCTCGAACGTCTTCGAGTCCTGATCCGTCCTGGTCTCGAACTCCTCGTCGATCAGCGAGCCGAAGTTGATGACCCAGCTGCCGTCGAACGGCTCGCCGTAGGCATCCTTGATGGTGACCATGAGGTGGAATTTCTTCTTGCCCTTGCGTGGGGCCGCGGTCGCGGCCTTGGGGATTTTCTTCTTCTCGCGGATCAGATCCTCGGTGACCTGCGGAGCCTGATCTTCGTCGATCTGCTGTTTCTGTTTGGCCTGATCGACCTGGTCGATGTCCTTCTGCAGGTCCTCGCGCTCTTTGTCGGTGTCGCGTTTCAGGCTGTCCTTGGAAAGCTCTTTCGCATCGTCGTTGTTCAGGTTGCCGGCCTTCTGCGCATCCTTGATCATTTGCAGCTTGGCCGCGGTTTTCGCCAGCTCAGCGGCCTCCTTGCCGAAGGCAGTCGCCGTATCCAGGGTCTTCTGGTAGGTGGCGAGAGCGTTCAGCTGCGTCTGATTGAGGCCGGTGGCGTCGCGGAAGACGTCGCTCCTGCCGAGCAGGTCGAGCGCCTTCTGCAGGCCCGTGGGATCGGGCAGGCTGGGCGCGTTCTGGATGTTGACCACCGGCGTCGGGAAATCCTTCGGCTGTAGATTGCCCGGATCGGCGCGGCGCGTGTCGGTGTTGAGCGGCAGGATCTGCGTGTTCGGGCTGTCGGGAATGGGTGATTCCTCCCAGCGCCAGAAGCGGCTTTCCTCCTTCTCTTCGCACGAGTTGCACTTGCCCATGACCGCCTCGGCATAGATGCCCTTGGTGGGGATGCTGATGCGCATGGGGTCCGGGTCGTCCTGGTAGTACTGCGGGAACAGGTCGAAATCCTCATCGATGGTCGGATCGAGCTGATAGCCCGGCGCCACCGGCAGGATCAGCGAGTTGCCGGCGATGCCGATGACCCGGTTCTCCACCACGGACGCCACGCTGCGGCCCATGGCCTTGCCCGGCGCGATGATGCCGTCGAGCAGCTCGACGCGCTCCTCGGGCGTCATCTCGAAGAACAGGCACTTGTGGTACCACTCCAAGTTCTCGTTGAGATGATGGATCAGGTTGTTGGCCGCGCTCACATCCTCGCCGCGGGGGTTGCGCAGTTCCTCGCGATTGAGCGGCGTCGGGATATAGGCGCCGTCGCCGCCGGCGAAGATGTCGTTGTCGATGCTGCCGGAGAACAGATTGGCCGAGAGGTTGTCCGTGCGATAGCGCAGGTTGCCCGACCGCAGGCGGATCTTCATGTACTTGTTCTGGAAATTCCTCAGGTTGGCGGCAGCCGCCGGGTCGGTGATCCTGTCGAGGTTGAGCTTGATGTTGATTGCACCGATGCTCTCGCGCGGGATGTCCGTGCGGGTGTTGGGGCTCTGACGCAGAGAAACGCGCAACTGCGCGTTCTGACGGAAGGTCGAAATCAACGTCAGGTCCAAGCGCAGGTCGATGCCCGTATTGGTCTCCACGGTGAATGCGTCGAGCAGGTATTCAATCGCGCGCGGTCCCACATGTTGGGCGAGCTCGTCGTCGGTGATGGCCCGGTCGCGGAAGGCGTCGAGGGAAATGCCGAAAAAACTGAAGAAGGCGACGATGTCGTTGTCGACCTTCTGCGCGTTGGTGTTGAAAAAGAAGAATTCCATGAACAGCTCGCCGGAATAGCTGTTGATGGCCTGCTCGGCATAGTTCTTCCGCGGATAGCCGATGCTGTCGTAGTAGTTCTCGTACGGGCTTTCTTTTTCGTTCTGGATGCGCTGCACGGCCTGGAATGCGGGACGGAGATCGGGGCGCATGAGATGCTTCTCGAGCGAATTGCGCCAGCGCAAAGCCTTCTCGGTGTCGAAGCTCGACATTTGCAGGGGAACGAACAGGCATTCCTGTACGCCCGCGAGGCGATTGCGGACGCTGAAATGGCGCAGTACCTCGAAGTACTGAATGGTGATCGCGTGGCAGTGATTGTAGTTGGCTACCGATTCCGCGGTTGCCTGCACGCGCTCGCCCTGGCTTACGGTCTGCACCACCGTGGCGCGCTGCGAACGCACGACGCTTGCGGCCTGCTGGGTACGATCGCTGATGCTTTGCAGGCTGTTGGCGGTGGTTTCGCGCTGAGATGTCTGGCTGGACGAACCGCCGGACGAACTCTTGCCGCCACTGATCCCCAGCAACGCGCCAAAGGTGCCGCCGGTGAAGGCGCCCATGATTGCGCCGCCCAAACCGAAGCCGATACCGCCCGTGCTGGCCTTTGAGCTGCCGCGGATGTTTTCCGTCAGGGTGCCGCTGACGATCTCGCTGATGTCCCGGTCGCGCACCAGGGTGTTGTTCAGGGACTCCTCGTAATCCAGCGACTGGGAATTGGCGGCGCTTTCGCGACGCTCCCAATCCAGCACGGCGATCTGTTTTTTCTGTCCCGGCGCGAGCGGCAGGGAATAGACGATGTCGCCGATGGAATAGCCGTCCGGCATCCATTCCTGTTTGAAGTGCAGGATATGGCCGTGGGCGATGCTGGCGGCCTGGTAGATCGTCGGCTCGTCGTCCCAATCGATCTGATTGGTCTGCGTTAGGTGTGACCGGCCCTTGAACTTCGGCTTGCTGTTCCCCCGAATGACCGTGTTGACCCGGTAATCGACCATCAGCCGGTTCAGTAGATCCCGGTTGAAAAGCTGCGACTTGACGTTCGTCACGGCCGGTGCGCTTCGAGCTGTCGCGGCAACCGTACTGGCCGTGTTCGCCATAGTCGCTGTGCCTGTGGGTGCAACGGCCTCCAGCAGCGACTGCCCGTCAGGCTTGAGCTGCCGGCTTTGAATGGAGTGGTACTTCTGAAAGACGCTGATGGGGACGCGGCCGGGCACGCCGTAGATGTCCTGGAGGTCGATTTCCTCCTCGTCCTCGAGCGTGTCGGCGATGATCGACGGCTCGCTGGTGCGCACGACGGTGTAGTAGCTGTATTCCTCCAGAATTTTCTTTTCATGGAAGTTCAGATCGTTGCAGCCTCCGCACGTGTCCTTGTGGTCTGCTGCCGCGTTCTCCTGATCGAGCACCAGGATAAGGCGGTCGGGCAGGCGCGATGTGCGCGGCGTCACGTCGTCGTTGCCGCCCTTAACCACCAGCTGAATGGGGTGCTCGCTCGTGAAGTCCTCCTTGGAAACGGTCGCCTTGCCCGCAGTCACCCGATCGATGTCGGCGGGATCTTGAAATACCAAGGGACCGGTGACGAAGTAGCCATTGGTCTCCGTGGTGGCGAATGCAACTGGCACGAAGTCGGGTGCCGTGCCATCGGAAAGATTCGCGATTGCAGCGAAAATCACGACCTGACAGCCGTCCATTTTGGCGGACGGCTGGTTCGAGATGACTTTGCCCTTGATAGCGTAGCTGACGTGGAAGTCCGGGTTTGCCGCGTGTTCCACCTTCTCGATCTCCACGTCGATGGCCATGTTGGCCAACGCGGAAATGGCAATGTCGATCAAGTCGTCCTTGAAGGCGGCGCTGTTGGCAGTGCGTATTCTTGCGCGGTTGCCTTGGGATGTGTGGACACGCAGGCGAACGCTGCTGTCCTTCAGCAATTCGTTGAGGTCGTAGTCGACCAGCACATTGTTCAGGTCGTCGATGGGAAAGGTTTGCTGGATCGTGAAATTGTCGGCATTGCGGAATTTGATGACGAACTGGTAGCCGAAGAAGTAGGACTGGTCGCCCACCGGATAGAACCGGTACTCCACCGTCTTGATGTTTTTCACGACGACGGTGCGCGTGCCGAAGGTCACGGCCTCGCCGAGCACGTCGAGGTCCG
>JBDHQY010000084.1:0-8296 GCA_039807315.1 Steroidobacter sp.
TCGGAGATTCGACATCTCCAGCAGATTGCGCGCGATGGCCTCGCTCTGGCCACGTTCTTCGGCGCCGACGCCCGGATAGGCGCCGGAAGTGTCGATGAAGGTGATCAGCGGCATCTGGAACTTCTCGGCCAGGTGCATCAGCCGCAGCGCCTTGCGATAGCCCTCCGGCTTGGGCATGCCGTAGTTGCGGCGCACCCGCTCCTTGGTGTCGCGACCCTTCTGCTGGCCGATGATCATGACCGGCTGGCCGTCGAGCCGCGCCGGCCCGCCGACGATGGCGTGATCGTCCGCATACATGCGGTCGCCATGCAGTTCCTGGAAGTCGGTGAGCATGGCGCCGATGTAGTCCAGCGTGTAGGGGCGCTGCGGGTGGCGCGCCAGCTGGGCGATCTGCCACTGGCTCAGGTTGGAGAAAATGCTGGTGGTGAGCGTCCGGCTCTTGGCGCGCAGGCGCGCGATTTCCTCGCCGATGTTCACTTCGGCGTCGTTCGAGACGAACTTCAGCTCGTCGATCTTGGCCTCGAGCTCGGCGATCGGCTGCTCGAAATCCAGAAAATTCATTGCCATACGGCGTGGGATCCACTCATTGAGCAGCGCGGAACATAAAGGGAGAACCGGCTGCTGGCAACTGCCGCGAGCCGCCGGCCGGCCCGGACCCGGCCTTGCCGGATCCGCTGTTTGGTCAGCCCGCTCGCTCCCGTGCCGCGGATCCGAGCCGATATTGGGAGCCGACGGACCGAAAATCCGCGTCCCTGACGCTTCCAGGCGCCCCGATCGCACTCGAAACCGGCGTGGGGCCCTATTCCGTGTCCGGCGGGCCGCCGCTGCGTGCCAGATCCTGCTGATTCACCTTCTCCACGTTGAAGCGGGCGGCGCGCTCGCTCATGGTCTTCAGGACCTCCTCCAGCGGCGGCGGCTCGCCCTTGCTCCAGCGCAGCGGATTGATTCGCGCCACCACGAAAGCACGCAGGTAGGGACTGACCAGCCCGCGCTGCTTGAGCTTGTCGATCACCTCGACGATGAGCTGATCCAGCTCGAACAACAGCACCGCGCGCCGTTCATGGACGACGATCGCCTGGGACGACGATCGCCTGGCGCAGCGGCTCGCTGGAAAACTCCAGCAGCCGACGCAGGATCGGGTGATAGGCGCCGCCGGAGAAATTGCCCTTGCGCTGGTAGCACAGGCCGAGCGTCACCAGCGCCGGATCCTCCAGGTAGAAAGTGAAATCGCTTTCGGGACGGCCGGCATCCTCCTCGATCAATCCCTGGTAGATGCGGATCACTTCCAGCGCGCGCTCGCGCAGGTTGTGGGCCTTTTCGGTGTTGAGCGCCAGGATCTGCCAGGCGATCTCCCGCTGCGGCACCACCAGGGCGATGATGGATTTGCCGCCCAGCCGCCGCAGCGCCTCCAGGCGGTGACGGCCATTGGGCGTCCAGAAGCCCCGGTCCGGCGCGGTGATGGCGATGACCGGATCCAGGAACAGGCCGGTGCGGTCGATCACTTCCGACAGCTTCTTGTGATGCGCATCGGACAGATCGCGCTGAAACGGCGTGGGCTCGACGCTGTCGATCGGCAGCGCCGCCAGCAACAGCGGATTGCGGCCGAGAGGTTCGTAGTAGCAGCCGATGACGATGCCGCCTTCCTCCTGGATGCGCCGGGCTGCTGCCGCAGCGGGCGCCGGCATCTCTGCGACGCGGCAATCCTCCGGCTGGATGCCGCGCGTTCGCGGTGCAGCCTTCTTGGGCGTTCTGCGACGGACCGGCGCACGCTTGGCTTTGCCGGACGACTTTTTGGCGGTAGGCATGGATTGCTCGTTCCTCTACGAAACGCCCTCGGCCCTCGACGCGAAGGGTAACTGTGCCCGCAGGGTTCGGGAAACCACGGTGACTCCCGGTTGCGAATCGCGATATCGATATCCGCCCGAGGGCACCTGGTACGACCTGCCACCGGGCGTGACAGCCGCCGAGGGAACCGGTAGCCGCTGCAGGCGTTGATTTCAGGTACAGGTGTAAGGCTGCAGCCGACCTCGCCGCTCAACTTTCGGAGACCCTGACATGAAAAACGGCAGCGCATTGCGCTCACCGATGAAGAATTTGCACAAGGACCTGCGCGCCGTGGCGCGCGATACCGAAGCTCTGCTCAAGGTCACCGCCGACATGACCGGTGACCGTGTTCAGGAAGTCCGCTCGCGCGCCCAGGAATCGCTGCGCAACACATACGATCATTTGTACGACCGCCGCATGCGACGGCGGGTACGCCGTATCGCGCGCGATGCTGATTCATACGTGCGCGATCACACCTGGAGCGTGGTCGGAGTGGCCGCAGGCGTCGCGCTGCTGGTCGGATTGCTCATGCGTCGCGACTGACGCAGAACCCGTCGTCAGCCGGAGCGAACATGCCCATCGACCCCGACATTGCGGAAATCATCGCAGATCCGACCCGGCGCTATCAGTCGCCGCAGCAGGTGCTGGACGATCCGCAGCTCGGCCTGGACGACAAGCGGCGCATCCTGGAATCCTGGAAAACGGATGCCGAGCTGTTGTCCACCGCGACCAACGAGAACATGACCGGCGGCGACTCGCCCTTGCCGGTGCTGCAGGACGTGAACCTAGCGCTGGAGAAGCTGCAGCAGCTCGAGTGACCGGACGAACCGGATCACTCGCGCACGTTCAGCAGGTTGGCAGGCGAATACTGGTCCGTGAGCAGCCGCGCGCGTGGATTCCAGTCCGGTCGCGTCGAGAACAACGGCAACAGCTCGTCCGTCGCCACTCCCATCGGTGCCAGCTGCGCCTGGTGAATGCGGCTGTTGGCTTCCAGCTGCTGCGGCGTCGGCAAGGGTGCAGCCGCCAGGATCACCCGGTTGTCGCGCTTGAGATTGAAGAAGGTGCCAAACACCGAGGCATAGGTCACCGACTCGTGATCGTACAGCCGGCTCGATGAGAACGTGTTGGCCGCCAGCACTGCGCCCGGCGCCAGCAGCGTCTGCACTTCGCGCAGGAACTCCTGCGTCAGCAGGTGCTCCGGAATGTACTCGTGATCGAAGGCGTCGAGCATGATCAGGTCGTATTGGCGCTTCTCGCGAATAGCGCGCTTCACGTAGACCCGGCCGTCGGCCTCGATCACGCGCACGCGCTCGCTGGGGGTGAAATCGAAGTATTGCTGCGCCACCCTGACCACTGCCGGATCGATCTCGACCACGTCGATCCCGGCCTCGGGCAGGATTTTCGTCAGGATGCGCGGCAGCGTGCCGCCCCCCAGACCGACGATCAGGATCGAGCGCGGCTGCGGCTTCAGGTACAGCGCCCCCAGCATCATGCGCACATAGTTCAACTCGATATGGTCCGGCCGGCGCATGTCCATGCAGGATTGCCGGCCGATCCGGCACTGGCGCGTGAAGCACATGCAACGTTGCGCACCGGTCTCGTAGACCAGCACTTCGCGGTACAGCGAGCGTTCGGAATGCAGCAGTTTCTGTGTCTCCGCGTGAGCCGGCGCCAACGCCAGCAGGACCAAGGTCGTGAACGTCGTCAACAGCGGCAGCTTCAGCATGATCACTCCCCGACCTCGCCGCCGGCGGTCCATGCCGTCACCGCGATCAGTGTCGAAATCCCAATGAGTGTCAACAGGATCTGGTTCACTTCCAGCAGCAGCACCAGATAGAACGAAGTGAGCAGCGTACCGGCGGCGCTGCCGAACGTGGACACGAAATAGAGCTGTCCCGCGTGCCGACCGGAAGTACGCTGATCCGGCACCAGCAACCGGACCGCGTACGGAGAAATCATTCCCGAGAAGAAGGTCGGCACCAGAAACAGGCCGGCGGCCGCCAGCAGCGAGCCGAAGCGTGGATCCGGAACCGCGATGGAAACCGCCTCCAGCAGTGCATCGCCGAAGAACAGGATCGGCAGCACCGTGATTGCCGCGGTCAGCAGCAGGACCCCCAGCCGGCGCACGCTCGGCGCCAGCATGGAGTAACGCCCACCCGCCAGGTAGCCAAGCGACAGGGCCAGCATGAACACGGTGATGATCGCGCCCCACACGTAGATGCTGCTGCCGAAGGTCGGCGCCATCAGGCGTCCGCCCAGCAGCTCCACCGCCATTACGAAGAATCCGGACCAGCCGGCGATCAGGTAGCACAGGAGAATTCGCAAGTTCGCACGCTCTGTGAGGCCCGCGGCGCAAGCGCCGAAAGTCCGGCAGCTTATGCGCCGCATTGCGTCGCGGCAATCCAGGCACCGCAGATCGGCCGTGGAACGGCATCGCCCGCGGCTGCCGGCTCGCAGAATTACGGCTTGCGCCGCTGCCGACCTTGGGTTCACAGTGGCCGCGTGAATACCCAGGAGCTCACAGAAATACACCAGGCTCTGGCGGCCGTGCACACTGCGGTCGGTACGCTCACTTTCACAGGCTGCGATCGGGACGACATGTTCGAGCTGATGGACCGGGTCGAGGCGGCGCTGGCGGCAGCGCATCCGAACACCCAGGTCATCGGCACGTTCCTGAACTCGATCGCGCGCAGTCTTCGCAATCAGCCCGAAGCCCGAGAAGCTTGCCTGCGCATCGAAGACGTGATGGAGCGGACCGGCCTGCCCAGCACTTGGCAAATCGGAATCTGATGTAGCCTCTCCCGCATCCGCCGTGCGCCGCACGGCGTACCGCTGCGCATCCGGCAAACACGCGAGAAGATCCAACACCCTCTTCGTCTGTGTCGTCCCGCCTTTCTTCTCGTCTCAGGGCCTCATCAAGCGCCGCGGCCCATCCACATCGCGGACCGACGTCACTTGTTTCGGAGCCCGCAAAAGCAGGTTTTGCGGGAATTGCAGGGCGAGATGACGTCTTTTCAGCCAGGCATGGCCTCGCTCCGTCAAATGCTGCCGTGCCTGCAGGCGCAAGGGCTGGGATTGCGCAGCAATCCTTATCATGACCGCCCCGGCGTGCGACCGTGGCTGTCATGCTGCCACACGAAGCCGATTCGTGGTCCCTGCAGCCCGCTTCCGGGCAACGGACTCACGGCGTCCCCACCGGCTCCCCTTCCGCCGCAACGATCCTGATCTCGTCCTGAATCGTGCCGCGCACCCGCGGCACCTCGCCACGGGTCCAGAACGAGCTCGAAAACTCGCGCGCCTCGCCCGGCGCCATAGACAGCTCCACCCACTGCTGTCCCTGCCACAGCACGACGCAGCCGCTCGGATCGAGCGCGCCCTGATAGCAGTCACGACGCACGATCGCCACCGTGAAGGACTTGAGCCGCATGTCGGCCGTTTCGTTGGCAATGCGCCCTTGCAGCTCGAACGGTGCGCCTCCCGTCAGCCGCAGGTCGGCGGCCTTGAGCTGTTCCGCCGGGAACGGATGGATGACGGCAGCGGGCGAAGTCGGGCTGCCCCGCGCCGGCAACTCCACCGGGTCGTGGCTGCGCAGACGCTGCAGCATCCCCCAGCCGAGCATCAGCCCGAGCACGACACCGCCGGCGATTGCCACGGGCCGCAGACGCGGCACAGTAAGAGCGATGATCAGCAGTATGGTCGCCAGTACCCAATACACGATAAGGATCCGCAAGCCTTGGCCCAGGTTGAAGTCGGTCCACACATTACAACAAGTCGGTGCATTGTTGAGCCACGGCGGTTGCGCGGCTGCGCGGAAGTAAGGAACACTTCCATCATGAAATCCCCTGCGAGCAGGATCGCCGACGGCGGCGGCATCGTCTATTCCACCGGCATCGGCGAACGCTGCCCGAACTGCCTGCGCGCGGCACGCGAATGCGTCTGCAAGAAAGGGACGCCGGGGAAGACCAGCTCCGACGGCATCGTCCGTGTCAGCCGCGAAACCCAGGGTCGCAAGGGCAAGGGCGTTACCGTCGTTACGGGCCTGGGCCTGCCGTCTGCGGAGCTGGAAACGCTGGCCACCGAGCTGAAGAAGCGTTGCGGCAGCGGCGGCGGCGCCGCTGCCGGCCGCATCGAGATCCAGGGCGAGCACCGCGATCGTCTGGTCGAAGAGTTGACCCGGCGCGGCTGGAAAGCCAAGCGCGTGGGCGGCTGATCACGACGACACCGATCGCCATCATGTCGAGACCGATTTTCGCGCCCGGCAGTGCCGGACCTGTCGTCATGCGCAGCGCGCATGCAACTTTACCGGGCGCGCCCATTCCAATGCCCGACCGGATTGCCGAGGATCCGGCCATTGCCGATTCGACCCCTCTCAAGGAGCCCGTATGAAACTCATGTCCGCGACCCGAACCGCCCTGTTTGCAACGACGCTGGCCGGCGTCGGCGCCGCGCTCGCCGCCCCGGTGACCTACAACGTCGACCCGGCACACACCTATCCCAGCTTCGAGGCCGACCACATGGGCGGGCTGTCCACCTGGCGCGGCAAGTTCAACAAGAGCTCCGGCACCGTGACCTACGACAAGGACGGCGGCGCCGGCACGGTCGACATCAAGATCGAGGTGGCCTCCATCGATTTCGGCAACGACGCGCTCAACGAGCACGCCCACTCGCCGGACATTTTCGACACTGCGAAATTCCCCATCGCCAGCTACAAGGGCAAGCTCACCGGCTTCAAGAACGGCGCGCCCACCGAGGTGGACGGCACGCTGGAGCTGCACGGCGTGAGCCGGCCGCTCAAGCTCCAGATCAATCACTTCCTGTGCAAGATCAACCCGATGAGCAAGAAGGAAGTCTGTGGTGCCGATGCCGCCGCCGGCTTCGATCGCGCCGACTTCGGCATCGACTACGGCAAGGCCTATGGCTTCAACATGGACGTGAAGCTGCGGATCCAGATCGAAGCGGTGCGCGCCGACTGACCCATGCGCAACACGGCGGCCCGTTCAGTCGAGCACGAACGGGTCCGCCCTGCCCCAGCCAGTGTCGCCACTCTTGCGCCGGCGGAATTCATCGACCCGCCGATATGTCGCACCATGAGCTTCGAGGGCATTCCCGCGCCCGCGGGAATCCACCCCGAGCTGAGGAGAACAGATGGATTCGCACCTACGCGGAGCAGACTCTGCAGGGAATGACGGTGGCGGCACAGTTAGAGATTCGCGGATGGATACGCGACGACAATGACACGGATCGAAGCCTCATCCGTCGAAGCTGCGCAGGCACTGCACGTGGAACCCTTCGGCACCGACCAGCTGCGACAGACGCTCGGTCAATTCCCGCCGCGGCCGCACCATCCATTCTTCCGACAGCACCAGATCCGCACGCGCCGCGGAGCTCGCATACTTGATCACGACTGCGCAAGAACCGCCACGATAAGGCCGCAGCACCTGCTCCAGCTCCCGCGCAAAGCCATTGTCGGCATCGGCCGGCCAGCGAATGAACAGGCGGCGCCCGTAAGCCTCGCGCACTTCGTCGATGTCCTTGACGCTCCTGGCATTGAGCCGCCAGCCGTCGGAGAACTCATCGAAGCGCAGCAACCCCTCGACCAGCAGGATGGCGCCCTTGCGGATCTGGGTGCGGTACTGCTGGTAGACGTCGTCGAACATCGAGGCTTCCACGCGGCCGCTGCGATCGTCGAGCGTGAACACCATGCGCGGCCCGCGCTTGCCCAGGTCGAACACCATGCCCGCGGCGGTGACCGGCTTGCCCTTGAAGCGGAAGCCTTCGCCGGGCGCGACCGCCGGCTTGTCGCTGGTGAAATCGGCGATGGGCCCGCTGGTGAGCGGCCGCAGCTCGCGCTCGAAATCCTCGAACGGATGGCCGGTGAGATATAACCCGAGCGTGTCGCGCTCGCCATCGAGCCGCACGCGGCGGCTCCAGTCCGGCAGCGTTTCGGTCGCGACCACGACCGGCGCGCTCGGCGTCGCATCCAGCAAGCCGAACAGATCGTTCTGCCCCACCACCCGCGCCTTGATGGTCTGGTCGGCCAGCTGCATCGATGCCGGCAAGGCGTGCATCAGCGTGGCCCGATTGGCGCCGAGCGAGTCCGCCGCGCCGGAACGGATCAGCGCTTCGAGCACGCGTCGATTGAGCTTGCCCTGGTCGCTGCGACGGCATAGATCCGGCAGATCGCGATACGGGCCGTTGGCCTGCCGTTCCGCTACCAGCATCTCGACCACGGCCTGGCCGACGCCTTTGATCGCGCCCAGTCCGTAGCGGATGCTGCGCTCGCCGGACACCGTGAACATGTAGTGCGAATGGTTGATGTCCGGCGGCTCGACCCGCAGGCGCATGCGCCGCGCCTCGTCGATCAGCGTCACCACCTTGTCGGTCTTGTCCATGTCGGAGGACAGCACCGCCGACATGAACGCCGCGGGGTAATGCGTCTTGAGCCACGCAGTCTGATAGGTCAGCAGCGCAT
>JBDHQY010000085.1:0-8282 GCA_039807315.1 Steroidobacter sp.
TGCGAAGGCTCCCTGCGGGCGGCCATAGACAATATGGGAGTGTCTCTACCTTGAAGGGTAGCGTCAGTCTTTCCCAGACAGTGCGCGCACTCCAAGCAGGTTGCCTCTACTTCGCGCTGGTATTCGTCATCGGCTTCGCTCTTGGTATCGTCAGGACGAGCCTGCTGGTGCCTCGGTTCGGTGTCCGCTACTCGGAGCTGCTGGAGCTGCCTTTCATGGTGGCTGTCAGCTATCTGGTGGCTCGCAGCATCGTTCCTCGTCTCGGTCCCTTCGGCATCGGTTCGCGTGCCGTCATTGGATTGCTTGCGCTCGCATTGCTCATTTCGGCAGAGCTGGGCCTGACGGTGGCGCTCGGTCAGAGCATGGGCAGCTACATTGCAGGTCGCGATCCGGTTTCCGGGTCGGCTTACCTCGTTTCACTGATGCTGTTCGCCTTCATGCCGATCGCTGCCGGCGGCAGCAAAGGTCCCTGCGACGTCGATAAAGACCGCCGTCCAGCCGATTCGCAAGAAAAGTTCACCTGAGCGGCGGAAGCGTGTTACATTGGCCGCGGCTCGTAATCCTTTCTCGTTATCTTCTTTGGCAGCCGCCCTCATCTGCGCGGTTTTCCGCCGACTCAAGTAAACCGAATCGTTTCCGAACCGACGCAGGCAGCGCGTCTTCCGCTGTCGATTTTCAGCGCGTTCGGCGCCGATGCTTTCGGCGACCATGCGTTTACAGAGAGTTCAAGCAAATGAGCAAGATCTATGTGGGCAACCTGCCCTTTTCCGCCACCGAAGACGCCGTGCGTACCCTGTTCGCGCAGCATGGCTCGGTGGAAAGCGTATCCCTGATCAACGATCGCGACACCGGCCGCCCGCGTGGCTTCGGATTCGTCGAGATGCCGCGCAGCGATGCCGCCCGTGCCATCCAGAGCCTGAACGGCCAGGACATGGAGGGCCGTGCGCTCAAGGTGAACGAGGCGCAGGACAAGCCGCGTAACGGTGGTGGTGCTCCCCGGCGCTGGTAAGCGCAACAATGTAAGTAATTGCAGCTCGGGGAGACGGCGGGAAGTCATTGTCGACCCCGCCCGCGTTTCCCCGGTTTTGCCGTCGACTGTTGCGCAACTGCGCAGCGGGCCTCAGCACGGTGCATGTTCGAACGCCGCTGCGCGTTCGATTCGCAAGCAGCTGCAGATGCGACTCCGCAAGGGCGCATCGGGATATGGGAGCGGCTCCACGTGCTGGAGCCGCCTTCCCCGGAAAAAATGCATCGGCCGATAGACAGCGTCGCCACTCAGGCCAGGCTGACGCTCGAAGAAGTCAGAGTTGCGGCAACGCGGGTGCTCCGCTTGGCCGGACCAATTCCTCGCAAAGGCTCGTGATCTCCTCGCATATTCTCGTGCCACGCCAGGCGGCGAGATCCTCTCCCAGCCCGATTCGGTGCAGGCAGTTCCAGCGAATACATGCCTGGTGCGTCGCCAGCCCGCAGTGATGCTTCTGTGAAGCCAGCCGGGTTTCCTTTGACCTCGAATGACCTGCCACAAGTTTCGCGGCGCGTGCTCATGAATTGCGATGACCGGCCGTTAACCACTTCGGCAGTGGTGGAATTCGGTGCGTCCGGTCCGAAGCCCGTCGCTTCCAGGCGACATCTGCCATATGAATTTTTTTCATCAAGCTATTGATTATGGTAATAATTACTCGTTGCGGCCGCCTTTGATGCGTGACCGGCCGTGACGAAACGGTAGGCGAGATCGACGGAACTCGCCGCTCGCAGGTTGGGGGCTTCACGATTCATCGAGGATCCCTGGCGATCCGCAGGGTCGCCTGGGACAGGTATGCGTTACCGAGAAACCAGAGAAAAAAGCGCGGAAATCCTCCGATTGACGCTGTCGTTGATGGCAAAGCAGGAGGCGGCCTATCACCCGCAGAGCTACACGTTGTGGTACGAGCATGCGGCCGGGATCAATCCGCGGCTGAGCGAAGTGCTCGAACAGCACATGGCTGCGAACATCCGACTGAGCGACGAGGACACGTGGCGGTTGCACGCCCATTACGTGATCGCGCGCGACGTCGAGTCGGTCGAGCGAATGCAACAGCAGTTGCAGGCGCTGCTGGACGACACTTCTCGCATCGCCGTCAGTGCCGGTGAAGAAGCCACGCAGTTCACGCAGACCCTGCAGATTCACCAGAACCAGCTGCTGCAACCGCTTGCACTCGATCTGGTGCAGAACATCGTCGCCGACCTGATCGCCGACTCCGAGCGTATGCGGGTGACCACCACCGAGCTTGCGGAGCAGCTCGAGCGCAGTGCGCGTGAAGTGCGCACCTTGACCGAACAATTGGAACACGCAGAGAAGGAGGCATTGCTAGATCCTCTCACGGGTCTTCTCAACCGTCGCGGATTCGAGCGGCGCATCAACGATCACCTGGCGCAGGCTCGTGATCTGACCGGTGGCGTGCTGCTGGTTGCCGATATCGACCGCTTCAAGTTGGTCAACGACCAACACGGTCATCTGCTCGGCGACAAGGTCATCCGTTCGGTGGCGCAGGTGCTGTGCGCCAACATCAAGGGTCGCGACATCGCCGCGCGCTTGGGCGGCGAAGAGTTCGCTGCTTTCCTGCCGCAGACATCGCTGGCGGGGGCGGCTGCCTTGGCGGAGCAGATTCGGGCCGCGGTGGCGGTCGGCCGCATTCGTCGCAAGGACGGCGAGCAGCAGGTGGGGCAGGTCACGCTCTCCATCGGCGTGGCCGCTGCCAACCCCGGCGATTCGCTCGAGGGGTTGATCATGAGTGCGGATCGGGCGCTGTACGCCGCCAAGGCGGCGGGACGCAATCGCGTCAGCATCGCCGGCGATTTTTCATGACCCTGCGGCCGGCCCGCGCAAACGACGATACAAAGTCCTTTTTGAGTCGATCGCGTGGGTTTACGCCACGCAGGAAATGCGGTGCGCCGTAAGCGCGCCGCATTTCCTTATGCAGCTCAGGCTGCCTGCCGGTCCGCGTCCGCGGGCAGCTGTTCCTGGGAGACCATGAACAATTTCTGGGTCGGGTAGGCGAACCGCACGCCCAGTTCGGCGAACCTGCGGTGCAGCCGCACGTTGATCGCCTGCTGGATGTCCATGTACTTGTTGTAGTCCGCCGAGAGCACGTAATAGACGGTCTCGAAATCCAGCGACGAGATGCCGTGCTGCTGGAAATGCGAACGATCGAAACGCGTGCCTGTCTGTGCTTCCACTGCTTCGCGAATTAGTGTGGGTACGCGCTCCACCAGCTCGATCGGCGTTTCATACGGCAAGCGCGTAGCGAACACGACGCGGCGCTCGTTCATGCGTCCGTAGTTGCGGACGCGACTGCTCAGCAGGTCGCTGTTGGACATGACGATCTGCTCACCGCTCAGGCTGCGCAGACGCGTGCTCTTGATGCCGATGTATTCGACCGAGCCGAGGAAGTCGCCGACGATCAGGAAATCGCCGATCACGAACGGGCGGTCCAGCGTGATCGACAGTGAGGCGAACAGGTCGCCGAGCACGTTCTGCACCGCCAGCGCGACGGCGATGCCACCGATGCCCAGGCCGGCCACCAGCGCCGTGATGTCGACGCCGAGATTCTCCAGCGTCAGCATCGCCACCAGCGACCAGATGATCACGTTGACGATGAAGCCGATCACCGAGAGCGAGCCGACCGCCGCCCGGTCGGTGGTCATGCTGTTGCGACGCTTGCGCTCGAGCCATGCCGCGGTCGCCGCGACCGCCCAGACGCCGGCCTGCCAGAACGATGCGATGGTGATCGCCGAGGTCGCGATCTTGTGCGTGGTCGGTCCGAGGGTGAGCGCTTGCAGTCCGGCGAACAGCGCCAGCGCCACGAAGGCGGCGAGCGTGGCGCGGCTGAGAACCTGCAACGGCAACTCCAGCAGCTCGGTCTGCGGCGTTGCCAGCATCCGGCGATGATGGCCTCTCACCAAGCGGCGCAGCGCCAGCAGCAGTATCAGCGTTCCTGCCGCGACCGCGCTCGCTATCAGCCAGTCGAGCAGCGAGTTGTCGAAGAGTGGCAGCCGGGACAGCTGATTGAAGTCGATCATGAGAAGGTCCTCCACGGAAAGCGGCGCGGGGCCACCATCGCCCACGCGCTTGGATCGTCCCGCTGGCGCGGGAAGGAGGAAGCTAACGACGCTGGCCGGCTGCGTCAAACCAGCGCACGGTGTGGATATGGGATCTGAGTTGCATTGGAGAAGCAGCTGCTGTGCGCCGTGCACAGTCGATGCGCTCATGTAGGAATTTCACATCATCGTGAAAATGCGCATCACACCGCGTGATTTCGTGAGTGTGCGGCTGAGCACGAAGCTCAGCCGCACACTCCACTTCAGTCGGCCATGTCTTATGCTCTTGAAGCAGCCGCCGCGCTGCGAATTCCTGGGAGCATCGTGAGCAACGCGATGATCGCTACCGCAGCGACATAGTACGCGGGTGCGTGCGGGCTCGAACGCGTCCACAGTGTCACTGCCAACGGTGGGAAGCCACCGGCCAGCGCGTACGCCAGGTTGTACGAGAACGAAACACCGGAGAAGCGGATGGCAGGTGGGAACGCCGTCACCATGGCGGTCGGCACCGCGCCCACGGTGCCGACACAGAATCCGGCCACCATGTACAGCAGCGTGAAGTACTGAGGCGCATAGTTGAGCGACCAGTACAGCAGCGGTGCCGAAATCACCATCGACACCGCGCCGACCGCGAGGGTGCGATCGACGCCGAAGCGATCCGCCGCCGAGCCGAATACCACGCAGCCGATGGACAGGGCCAGGGTGGCGAGACAGTTGGCGATCAACGCATCCTGTGCGGACAGCTTGTAGATGGTCTGCGCCAGGGTCGGGGTCATGAGGATCACCACCACGATGCCCGCCGTCAGCAGCCAGGTGAGGATCATCGAGCGGATCACGCTATCGCGGTGTCCGGCGAGCACTTCGCGGATCGGCAGCCCCTGAGTCAGCGCGCGACGCTGCCGCAGTTGTTCGAAGACCGGCGTCTCGTGCAGGTAGCGTCGCAGCCAGAGTGCTGCCAGGCCGAAGATGCCGCCGACGATGAACGGCAAGCGCCAGATACCGCCGGCGATCTCCGCAGCGGTCCAGGCCGTATTCACTCCGGTGGCCATCAGCGATCCGAGCAGGATGCCGACGGTCAGTCCGCAGGTCAGCACGCCGCAGGCGAAGCCGACCCGATGCTCCGGCACGTGCTCGGCGACGAACACCCAGGCACCCGGAACTTCGCCGCCGACTGCCGCGCCTTGCAGCACGCGCATGACCAGCAACAGTATCGGCGCGGCGATGCCGATCGTCGTGTAAGTGGGCAGCAGGCCGATCAGCAGGGTCGGCACCGCCATCAGCAGCACGCTGATCATGAACATGCGCTTGCGACCGAACAGATCGCCGAAGTGCGCCATGACCACCCCGCCCAGCGGTCGCGCCAGGTAGCCAGCGGCGAAGATGCCGAATGCCTGCAGCTGACGCAGCCATTCCGGGATGTCCGGTGGGAAGAAGATGTTGGCGATGACGGCGGCGAAGAAGACGAAGATGATGAAGTCGTAGAACTCCAGCGCGCCGCCGAGCGAGGCCAGGATCAGGGTGCGGCGATCCTGCGATGACAATGTCTGCTGCATGATGAGGTCCGGTTCGTAACTTTCTTGAGCGGAGTGCGGATGGTGCCGGTTATCTACCGGCGCCGTCGAGCGAGTAATCATAACGCGAGTGCGTTACTTGCCGACCGGTCGGCGATTATCCGCTCCATAACAGCCGAATACCGGCTGCCGTTGCTGCAGCGGGTGATCATCGGGTGCGGACGCAATCTGGTCGGCTCCGGCAGAGCCGGCATCGGGATCGGTGGGATTCGTCGCGTCGACGTCCCGCGAAGATTCAAGTTTGAAAAAAACGCTGCATATATCGCGAAGAAACGCCGCCCGGATCGCTCCTGTGGCGATGGCGATACGCATATTCGGCGCCATGGGCCGCGATCGGCCGGCCGCGGGTTGGGGCAACGGCAAACCCATTCGCGGAGCAGCATCGAGAGTTTTTGCGTAATGACTCTCCCGAACGCAGAAATCATGTTGAAAATCTGCCGGTTCTGCCCGGCGCTTGTGGTGCGGCATTGCGAATGTTGTTACATTCGCCACACAGGCTTTCATGGGGAAAATTCGAACGCTTCACGCTTCGAATTGTGCAGGACGCAACGGCTCCGAGCGGGCACGATGCGCGGGGCCGATCCGTTTCCACCGTGCTTCGGGCAGGCATTATTCTTGACTTGCCCGAGGTATATAGTTTCAATTGCAACTATCTTTCGTCGAACAAAGATAATGCTCTACCTGGGGGGGATTTAGATGACGATCAACAATCGATCCGCGTGCATCCGTGAGCAGAGTGCACTGACTGCGGCGGTGCGGCGCGCCTTGGGCCTGGCCTGTGTGACGGCTTTGTCCATGACGGCGCCGCTGGCCATGGCACAGGAGCAGTCGACCAGCGACGTATTGCAGGAAATCACGGTAACCGGCACGCGCATCGTGCGTGACGGCTACGAGGCGCCGACTCCGGTTTCCGTGCTCGGCATGGAACAGCTGTCCGAGATGGCGACCACCAATCTGGCCGATTCGGTGAACCGCCTGCCGGCACTGGCCGGCAGCGTCAGTTCGCACAACATGTCCGGCAACGTCAGCTCCGGCACCGCCGGCGTCAACAATCTGGACCTGCGCGGCCTCGGCGCCACGCGCACCCTGGTGCTGCTGGACGGCGAGCGCATCGTCGGCGCCACGCTCGCCGGCACCAACAACAACGGCGCAGCGGTTGATATCAATGCAATTCCCTCCGCATTGGTGCAGCGCGTCGAGATCGTGACCGGCGGCGCTTCGGCCCTGTACGGCTCGGACGCGCTGGCCGGCGTCGTGAACTTCATTCTCGACAAGAAGTTCACCGGCGTGAAGGCCAGTGTCGAAGCCGGCATGACCACCTATCACGACAACGACACTCGCAAGTTCTCGCTCACCGGCGGCACGCCCTTCGCGGGCGGCAACGGCCACCTGCTGTTCAGCGCCGAGCATGCGACCTCCGACGAGATCCGCGGCAACCATCGTCCGTGGAACGATGCCAGCTACCAGCTGATCAACAATCCTGCCTACGCGCCCGGCAACGGTCAGCCGCAGCTCATCAAGACCTTCAATACCGGCATGTCCCAGGCCACCCGCGGCGGCCTGATCACCGCCTGCACCATGGCCGGCAGCACCGCGGCGACGCAGAACTGCGCGCTGCGTGGCACCCAGTTCATCGAAGGCGGCGAGCCGATCCAGTTCACTTTCGGCCCCATCATCAGCAATCCGTACATGTCGGGCGGCGATTGGGAGCGTTCGCGCAACGACAATCTGCAGTCGCTGACCCTGGACACGGAGCGCAGTACCGCGTTCGGCCGCGCCAGCTACGACATCTCGGACAATGCCACCATCTTCACCGAGCTGGGCTGGTCCAAGACCCGCGCCAAGAACCATCACTCGCTGCAGACCTTCGATACGGGTCTGACGATCAAGCGGGACAACGCCTTCATCCCGGACGACATCCGCCAGTACATGGTCGACCAGAACATCGCCTCCTTCGTGCTGGGCACGACCAACGTTGATCTGCCGCCGGTGGCCGGCGACAACACGCGCGAGTTCAAGCGCCTGATGGTCGGTGCCGAAGGCAACTTCGACATGGGTGGCACCAACTGGACCTGGGACGTCTATGCCGCGCGCAGCCGCCAGGAAGCGCTGCAGCTGGCACCGCAGATTCGCGTCAACGCCCGCTTCACCAAGGCCGTCGATGCCGTGCGCGACGATACCGGCCGGATCGTCTGCCGCGTCAACTACGTCAACGATCCTTCTTACGATCCCGCCAAGGCTGATCCGGCGTGCGTGCCCTACAACGTCATGGGCGTGGGCGTGAACTCGCGCGAAATGGTCAATTACGTGACCGCCACCGGCATGGCCGAGCAGAATCTGCAGCAGGACGTCTATGCCGCCAACATCAGCGGCGAACCGTTCTCCTCGTGGGCCGGCCCGGTATCCATCGCCGTCGGTGCTGAGCACCGTCGCGAGTCCGTGGACGGCTGGGCCAGTGCGCTGGACGAGGCCGACTCCTTCTTCGCCGGCAACTGGCACGCCTCGCGCGGCAAGTTCGACGTGACGGAAGGCTACCTGGAGACCGTCGTGCCGCTGGCCAAGGGCGTGCCGGGTGCCGAGTCGCTCGATTTCAACGGCGCGGTGCGCTACACGGACTACAGCACCTCCGGCGAA
>JBDHQY010000086.1:0-8278 GCA_039807315.1 Steroidobacter sp.
GCCAGGGGCGCAGCGACCAGCTGGAAAGATTCTTGTCGCCGATGACCAGGGTGAGCATGGCTGGGGATGGATGGCAGCGGGCGTCCAGAATAGCTCAGTTCGGCGCAACTGCGCATGCCGTGGCGCGGGGTTTTCCTTACACTAGCGCTTCCTCAAAGCCCGCCGCCGTCGCTTCGCCCCATGACCGATTACCGACTCTCGACGCTTGCCATCCGTGCCGGCCAGGTCCGCTCGCCCGAGGGCGAGCATGCCGAACCCATCTTCACGACTTCGAGCTACGTATTCGGCAGCGCCGCCGAGGCGGCGGCGCGCTTCGCGGAAAGGGAGAAGGGCAACATCTACTCCCGCTTCACCAATCCAACGGTGCGCTGCTTCGAGGAGCGCCTCGCGGCGCTGGAAGGTGCCGCCGCGTGCGTGGCCACCAGCTCGGGGATGGCCGCCATCCTGGCGACCTGCATGGCGCTGCTGAAGGCGGGCGATCACATCGTCTGCTCGGAAAGCGTGTTCGGCTCGACCATCGCGCTGCTCAATCGCTACCTGGTGAAGTTCGGCGTCGCCGTGAGCTATGTGCGCCAGGACGACAACGCGGCCTGGCGCGACGCGATCCAGCCGAACACGCGGCTGTTCTTTTTGGAGACGCCCTCGAATCCGCTGTCGGCCATCGCCGATATCCGTGCCATCGCCGACATCGCCCACCAGCGTGACGTGCTGCTGGTGGTCGACAACTGCTTTTGCACGCCGGCTCTGCAGCGGCCGTTCGAGCTGGGTGCGGACTTGGTGATTCATTCCGCCACCAAGTTTCTCGATGGCCAGGGGCGTTGCGTCGGCGGCGCAGTGCTCGGCGATCCGCAGCGGGTGGGCACCGACGTGTTCGGCTTCCTGCGTACCGCCGGGCCGAGCATGAGCCCGTTCAATGCCTGGGTGTTCCTCAAGGGGCTGGAAACACTGCAACTGCGCATGCAAGCGCATTCGGTGGCGGCACTGGAGCTGGCGCGCTGGCTGGAGCGTCGGCCGGGTGTGCGCAAGGTGCACTATGCCGGGCTCGAATCGCATCCCCAGCATGCGCTGGCGCGGCGCCAGCAATCGGGCTTCGGCGGCATCCTCGCCTTCGAGGTGGAGCATGCGCGCGCCGGCGCCTGGGCCTTCATCGATGCAACGCGCCTGATGTCGATCACCGCCAATCTCGGCGATGTGAAGAGCACCATCACCCACCCGGCCAGCACCACGCACTCGCGCATCACGGCCGAAGAGCGCGAGCGGGCCGGCATTGCCGAGGGGCTGCTGCGCATCTCGGTGGGGCTGGAGGATATCGACGATCTCAAGGCCGACCTGGAACGCGGCCTGGCGGCCGTCGTCGCGCTGCGATGAATACCATCCGCGCCATCTGTTTCGACCTGGACAACACGCTGTGGGATGTGTGGCCGGTGATCCGGCGCGCCGAACAGGCCATGTACGATTTTTTGGCGCTGCATTATCCCCGCGCCGTGGCTTCGATGGACATCGAGGCCATGCGCGACAGCCGCGCCCGCGTGGCGTTGGATTATCCACACATGGCGCACGACTTCTCGTTCCTGCGCCGGCAGGCGCTGCGTGAGCAGGCCCAGGCCTGCGGCTGCCCGGAAACGATGGCGGACGAGGCTTTCGAGGTGTTCCTGACCGCCCGCAACCAGGTCGAGCTGTATGCCGAGGTGCGGCCGGCGCTGCAGTTGTTGTGCGGGCGATACCGCCTGTTCACGGCCAGCAACGGCAACGCCGACCTGCGCCGGATCGGCATAGGACATTTTTTCGAGCGCAGTGTGGCGGCGCGCGACGTCGGTGCGCTCAAGCCCGACGCGGTGGTCTTCCATAAGGTGATCGAGGGCACGGGCCTGGCCCCGGCCGAGGTGCTGTTCGTGGGCGACGACCCGCAGCTGGATGTCGAAGGCGCCCGCCGGGCGGGCATGCAGCCGGTCTGGATGGACCGGGAGGGTGCGGCCTGGCCGGCCGGACTGGCGCCGCCGCCGCACGCCGTCAGGAGCTTGGATGAGCTGCTCGAGCTGCTCGCCGGCGGGGCATCGCCAGTGTCCGCGGGCTCTGCCGCAGGGCACTAGTCTGCCTGCCGGAACTGATCTCGACGCAACGCGTTTGCCACTCTTGTATGCCCTAAATTCAATGGCCTGCGCCCAATTGCCTTGATTCTTTGATTGGCGTAGATTTCGCGCCGTTCGTTGCCTTTGCCCGCTTTTTCTCTGGCTTGGCCAGCCGGGTCATTGAAGACCCATTTGTTTCGGCCAACTTCTGAAAAATCCGACGAGACCGCGAACGTTAGGCCTGGGACCACAACCGCAAATGCTGACCGTAGAGGACATTGGCAGGCGGGGGCGGAGCCCGTTTGTAACCAGGCCTCGCAGTGCTCGTTAGCCATGAAGGCGGCCGCGCTCGAGGCTTTTTTCAGAGAGAGTCTGTTACTTTTATGACGAAAATCTACGTTGGCAATCTGCCATTTTCCGCAACCGAGAACGACGTCCGCGCGCTGTTCGAAGCGCACGGCGCGGTGCAGTCCGTGGCGCTGATCAACGACCGCGAAACGGGCCGTCCCCGCGGTTTCGGCTTCGTTGAGATGTCGAGCGCCGATGCCCAGCGTGCCATCCAGTCCTTGAACGGCAAGGACATGGGCGGTCGTCCGCTGCGCATCAATGAAGCGCAGGAGCGCCAGGGCGGTGGCGGCGGCGGTGGTGGCCGCGGTCCGCGCGGCGGCGGTGGCGGCGGTCGCTGGTAACAGCGCCTACTGCAACTGGCAGTAAATGAAAGCCCCGCGGTGCGCAAGCGCCGCGGGGTTTTCTTTTGTGTCACCGATTCATCTGCCGCTGTGCCGGTTGCTTCGTTGCTGCCACAACCGGCCGGCATCGGAGCTGGCGCAATTTCGAATATCGGCGGAAGCGCGCGGCCGATGCTGCGCCCGACCGCGCCAACAATGATGGCGTGCGTCGCCATCATCCGTGAGCAGCCGGGATTCTCGATGCCAAGTCATTGGCCGTGCGAGCCCGTGCATGGCGAGTGGGTGCAGATGGATTGCGCACGGAACTTCCTACGACGAGCGGCAATTCGCTTATTGGCAGCTGTCATCGACGGCTGCCAGCGCAATGAGCTGCGTTGGTTCGCGACGCGCTTCACGGACTGCGAGGAACCCGCCCGGGTATTTCAAGATCAATAATCAGTGGATGGATGCCGGCACATGGACCGCGCCGGCGTGGCAAAGGGATCGAGGTGGCTCGTCATGGGCAGCGAGGTGCGTTGCGATGAAGGCTGTGAAGCCGGCTGAGTCCGTTCTCGCCGTGACCAATCTGCGCGAGTTCTTTCACGACTCGATGCAGGAGGCGTTGCGCCAACAGCAGGTTGCGGTCGACGCCCACACCGAGCACTACGTCGTCAACCTGCTCACCACCTTCGCCCGTTCGGACGAGCTGTATGAACGTACTCCGGACGGCATGCGCCTGCGGCCCCTGGCGCACATGCTGGCCGAAGCGTCCGAAGCCGGGACGGCACGGCAGCGCGATCAGGTGCTGCGCCGTCTCGGTGACGTTTCCCTGTTCATCGCCGGATTCTTCGCGCAGAGTTTTGCGCGCAAGCTCGTAGACATCGACTATCACATCGCCATGGGCGGCCGCGCCTACGGCACCTTGGCCGACAGCATGCGCAACACGGAGCGCGGCCAGGCCTTCGCGGCGGTGTTCATGGAGCTGGCGCAGAAGTTCCAGCGCCTGGTGGACGTGCTGAACGATGTGGCCGAGATGTCGTACACGCACAGCGATCGCGACATCCTGCGGCAGTACGAGATCTGGATGAAGACCGGCAGCCCGCGCGCCTACGGCATTTTGCGCCGGCTGGGGGTCGCACCCGTTCCGGCGGCCGGACGCCACGAGCACTGAATGATTCTGCGTCGCATGCAGATGCTGCTGTCGCGGCTCTACGATGCGCCGGTGGCGCATGACGTCGAGGATTACCTGGTCTGCGATCGCAGGCAATTCGCCGGGCTCACCGGCAATACGGCGCCGCCTGTGGCCGATGAGCAGGTGGTCCTGGTGCAGGATCGGGATGAGGTCCGCATCGGCCTGTATGTGGACCGCGAGGTGCTCGTCCGGTTGCAGCGGCGCGATCCACTGGATTCGCTCGACGGCGACAACCTGCGCGACTACTGCACGGCGCTGGAGGGTGTCAGCCATTTCCACTATCTCATGTGGAGTCTGGCCCGCGGCCGCAACGTGTCATTGCTGGAGCTGGAGCTGCAGGCCGATGTCGACAAGTACGCCAGCGCGCTGACGCTGCTCACGCGCCAGCGCAAGGGCGAGTTTCCGGCGGCGCTGCACATGCAGCTGTTTCATCGCGTCGGATACCTGCCGGAACTCAGCCAGGAATGCCGGCGGCGATACGAGGAAGCGAACTGGCATGCGGCTCGCTTCTGTCGCCGGCTCGAAGAGCAGTTCCTGCGACGCCGCCGTTACCGCCCGGAAGCCTGGCTGTCGGAGCTGCGGCGGTTCTTTCGCTGCGGCCATCAGGAGAAGATACGCCGCGCCGTCAATCCTCTGTCGGCGGCTTCTCGTTGAGCTTCTTGCGCGTCTCGATCCATTTCGAGAATTCCCGCAGATCGCGTTTCGCCCGCCATTCCTTCTTGGCCAGCACGCCGCTCTCGTAAGGATCGTAGCCCACGCGCAGCCCCTTGGGGTTGTTGCGGATCGGTGCGTTGGCGGGAGGCTCGTCGTCCGCTACGGCCAAGTCCGGATGATGGAGCGCGTCCGGCAGCTCGGCGTCGCCACGATCATCGCAGGCGACCTGGCCCGGCTTCCCGGCGGCCGCGCCGATCTTGCGGGGCCGCAGGCGCAGGCCCAGTTTCTTCAGCTCGTCTTTCAATTCGTCACCGTGGAGAGTGTTCCCGCCAGTGGCAGTCGTCCAGTAGAAGCCATGGATGACATTGTAGAAAAACGGGATGGGCGACGTTGTGTGCGAATTCACGTGCCGGCGGCATCTCTGTCGGCTTACGAGCGAGGGTCGCGTCACACCCCGCGCCGAGAGCTGCGTCGACTGTCACGCGTTTGACGTAACGTCGCTCACAATCAGCCGAAAGCGCGGTAGCGCGCGGCCGCGCGGAAAATTGCTGCCAGTGATTTACCGTCGCGCAATTCGCCGCTCACGGCCATGCGCAGCACCTCATCGAGCGGCTTCCAGTGGACTTCGAGCACCTCGTGCTCTTCGTTCTTCGATGCCACCGCGTGCAGGCCGGTGGCGAGGAACAGGTGTACCACCTCGGTGAATACGCCGGGCGAGCTGAGTACATCGCCGAGGCTCTCCCAATGGGTGGCCACGGTCCCGGCTTCTTCTTCGAGCTCGCGCTGCGCCGTCTGCAGCGGCGGCTCGCGGTTGTCGATCTTGCCGGCCGGCAGCTCCCACACCCAACCGTTCGCCGCGTGCCGGAACTGCCGCAACAGGCAGATCCGCCGTTGCTCGTCGATGGCCGCCACCGCCGCTCCGCCCGGGTGATGAACGATCTCCAGGTCGGCGACATTGCCGTTGGGCAGCTGCACCTTCTCGACATTCACCTGGATGACGCGGCCGCCGAACACCGGCTTGACCGAGAGCGTGGTCATCGATGCTCTCCGTCCACTTCATCCACCGTGGCCTGGCCGGACCAGCGCCGGTACAGGTGCGACCACGCCATGCCGACCGCCAGGATCAGCGCCAGCACCACCAGCGCGATCCAGGTGATCGCATGGGTGTCCGACAGCGTGATCCAGCCCCAGGAGACGATCAACCACACCAGCGCCGCGAACAGCGCAAACGCCAGCAGCATGCCGAGCAGACCGATGGACTTGAGCGTGGCGCCGAGAAACACCAGCCAGCCGATGAGCAGCAGGATGCCGCACACCGCCTCGAGCGGCGAGAGATGCGGAAAGTCCCTGGCGACCATGTGTACGTAGGAATGGCCGCTGGGATTGAAGCTCAGCAGCACCAGCGCCAGCGCGAACAGCATCCTCAGCAGAAAGCCACTGAAACTGAGCTGGTCGTTCACGGCGCGCGCTCCAGGCGGGTGCATAGAGGTGAGGGAGGTGGAAGGTGGCGAAGTATCGGCGAGGGAGCCTGCCGCTGAGAAGTCTGCCGGCCGACCCGGGCTTTCAGCCCCGCGGCGACACCTGATCGTCCGCGGACTCCTCGTCTTCGAGCAGATCCGGGCCTTCCTCGCCGCTGTCCTCGATGTCCTTGCCGGCCTTCGAGGTGGCGGTGCCGATGCGGTAGGCGGCGAAGCCCGGCAGGACCACCTGGTTCAGGGCCATGCCGAGCACGCGTCCGCTGACCGGCGCATAGATGCGGTATTGCTGGTTGGTCAGCGGATCGGTGACCACGCCGAGCAGCTCGCCTTCGCTGACCCGCTCGCCCAGGGCGACGTCGGAAAACAGGATGCCGCCGTTGTCGACCCGGACCCACTTGGAGGCGTAGTACACCGGTTCCGGGTCGCCCCAGTAGCGGCGCTGCTTGGTCATGCCGAGCGCATACAGCAGCGTCTCGACCGCCTTGGCGCCGTGTTCGACCTGTTCGGGCTGCACGCGCATCGGCTCGCCCATCTCGAAGGTCACCGAAGGAATGCCGACATCGTTCGCCGCGCGGCGCAGCGAGCCGCGATCGCCGACGCTGTGCAGGACCACCGTTGCCCCGAAGGCCTGCGTCATGCGCGCAACCTGCGGCGAGCGCAGATCGGCGCGAACCTGCGGCAGATTGGTGCGATTGAGCGAGCCGGTGTGCAGGTCGATCAGCGCCGAGCAGTGGCGGATCACTTCGTTGAACAGCGAGTGCGCCATGCGCGTGGCGGAGCTGCCGCGGGGATTGCCCGGGAAGTAGCGGTTCAGGTCGCGCCGGTCCGGCAGATAGCGGGTGCCGCGATAGAAGCCCTGCAGATTGACGATGGGTACGCCGATGATGGCGCCGTTCAGCTCCTCCACGTCGATGTCGTCCAGCACCCGCCGCGCCACCTCGATGCCGTTGAGCTCATCGCCGTGGATCGCCGCCGTCAGGCACAGCACCGGCCCCGGGCCGCTGCCGTTCAGCACCAGCACCGGTACCGGGACCGCGAAGCCCTCGATGGAGGTACCGCCGGTCCAGGTGAGGCGCTTGCGTGTTCCGGCGGGTATTTCGCTGCCCAGCAGCCGCAGCTTGCCCTTGGGTTTGAGCGCTGCACCGTCGGACACCGCGGCAGGCTTGGACGCCGGCGCCGTCTGCGCCAGAACGGGTAGGGACAGGCATAGGGCCAGCAGCCCGATCAAGGGGATGCGAGTCTTTTTCATGGGTGGCGGGCAGCGACGAGACGACTATTTCCGACAAACATCCACATTCCTCTGCGGGGACGCGTGCAATGGGCCAGACGAAGATAGAGGAATTGGCATCGAGCGGCTACTTGCGCCCCGGCGCGCCGCCCCACGCAGGCACGGGATGTCGGTGCGCTGGCGCTAGGTCCGGCGCACCGCTATCGAACAAGCCGACGGTAACTACCAGCGGTCGTTCTGGCGTGGCGGGCGTGGCTCGCGCTCGCGTGCCTCGTTCACACGCAGCGGGCGGCTGCCCATCTGGAACCCGTTCATTTGCTGAATGGCTTTCTGCGCATCCGACGGCGCCATGTCGACAAAGCCGAAGCCGCGCGGGCGGCCGGTTTCGCGGTCGTTCACCAGCTTCACGGATTGCACGGCGCCGTGTTGCTCGAACAATTGACGTACTTCGTCCTCGGTGGCGCTGAAAGGAAGATTCCCAACGTAGATCGTCGTCATCGATATTTCACTCGGTTCCCCTGACGGAAAATGCAGCTGCCGCTCGCCGCGCTGCGCCAGCAAGGCAAAGCGGGAAGTCGAGGGGACGAGCTGCGCCTGGTCGTTGGCACTGGACTGATCTTCTGGTATGCGGGAAAGCAGGGCCTGAAAAGGATTCTCAGGGTGAGGACGTGGTCGCCTGTCTTCTTGATTGCAGCCGGATACGTTGCTTTGTCGACCGCGGCGGATACTACGTCAGGGTTTTTGGGGTTGCAACGCGCGGTGCTGCCGGAAACGGCACGATTCCAGGCGTTTTTGCAAACGCAAACCGGACCTGCAGATGCTCGGCGGCGTCCTGCCTTGCGGTGGCCGCGCTCAGCCCCGCGAGCGGCGTTCCGGGCGGGCGCGGGCGATCCAGTGCTGGAAATTACGCAGGTTTCCCAGGTCCGTGTCGCCGTCGCTCCAGAAACGCAGCCAGTCTTGCAACTGCGGCGGCTCGTCCTGCCAGGCCC
>JBDHQY010000087.1:0-8277 GCA_039807315.1 Steroidobacter sp.
AGCCGGTAGGTGAGCTTTCTATTCACCGCCCAACCTTCACGCCGCAGCATGACGTGCACTCGTCGATATCCATAGCGCCGCTTCGCGGCTGCGATCTCACAGATGCGTTCTCGAAGGCCAGCGCACTGCGGCCGCCGAGATCGATAGCGGTAGAGTGATCGGGAGATCTGCACCAGCCCACACGCGCACGTCACACCGAAGCGACGCTCCCTCATCAGCACCGTAACCGCCTCGCGTCTCACCTGCGGGCTCACCATTTTTCGGCCCAGAAGATCCTGCAGTGCTGCCTTGTCCAACTCCGCATCCGCCAGTAGCCGCTTCAGCTTGCTGTTCTCGGCTTCCAGCTCCTTCAGACGCCTCGCTTCCGACACCTTCACCCCGGCGTACTTCGCCTTCCAGTTGTAGAAGGTCGCCTCCGAGATCCCGTGTCGCCGGCACAGCTCTTTGGTCTTGGCACCAGCTTCCGCTTCCTTCAGCACCGCAATGATCTGTTCTTCGCTAAACCTCTTGCCCTTCATGGTCTGCTCCTTGGTGAAGCAGGCTCTACTCCCGTTTGGGACTAGGCTCGGGGTTCAGGTCGGATGCAGCACCTTCACCAACAATCTCCTGGTAGGCACCAGCTACCAGGATCCTGCGGGGCATACCCACCCCTTGCAGAACTGGAATGTAATCGGAGTGCGCTCCTTTGATATCCACTGAGACGAACGCTGCACGGCCACAAGCGATGTCGACAATGCTTGAGCTTTTGACTCGGCAGCCGACTATCAGCGATCAGTAATTTGCTGATTTTCTTGCACGCAGCGACCCACGTCGTCCGTGAAATCGCAATCCATACCTTCATGATCGTGCGGCAGGCGCTCTCTGAGAAGATGAGACCTGATATGGTCGAAGGCCTGGTCCCTGAAACGATCCAGGAATTCGTAGCGTTTCTTGTACATGCTCCGCTTCCGTACCGGGATATCGCTGTGCTCCTTGCGTGGAGTATCCAGCAGCAATCTGACGAAACAGCTTCCCATGACAGGCTCCGCGCCTTGCTCCCTCCATAACGCATCGAGATCGGTTTCCGCCGCGATCCTGCGACTCATCGCCCGAGCCTTGGGCAGAGCGTAGATGCGCGTTACACCTGTCGCCTGCGCATACCATCGCAGAATGGCCAGGGCCATGTTCTGCGGGCGCAAACCGCCAAACTTCTTCGTGAACTCGCGATTCGCTTCGAGTGACGCGACGCCTCCTTGCAACGCGCCAATACACACTGCCGGCTCCCCCATCTCCTGCGTGAACCAAAATACGACCTTGTACAAAGACACACCATCCACACCGAACGCCATTTGCAGCAGTCCCTCGCGCATGCTGTATCGTGGAAATTCGAGCTTGCAGAAGATTTCTGAATCCAGCTCCCGATACAACAGTACGGGAAACCGGCCCGCATATATGGAGTCGATTGCGCTGTCTCGATGGGTCCTTTCCAGGAATTGAAAATGCGACTGGAGGTATCGCAATCGATCGGCCCTGTTGCTGTTCCTGTGGTAGGCAGTGCGCAACTGTTGCACATAGATCTTCGGACGGAATTCCGGAATCGCCATAAGACGCGTGCGTACGGCGGTGGCCGCAAAGAAGGCGTCGATGTGTTCGCGCAAGTACGTCCGATAGCAGAAAAGACGCACGGTTCGCTTCAAGGTCCTCACGAAGTACTTGACGCCGCGGTTGGCGACGCTTGCTTTGGAAAGCCGATAGCACTCGATCATACTCATCGCGCCAGGCCGCACTGGCGTTGCCGTTGCGTTCATCGCATGGATATTCGTTGACATATGGCTACCGACGCTGCTTTAAGCTACGGGCCGGCGCGACACTCCAGGAGGCGTAACCACCCGTCGGCTACGGTTCTTTCGGTAATGTTCTTCAGACAGGTGCGTGCTTCATTGTCAGCTCGTCCAAGCGCGACTTGCCAGCTGGGGCCAGCCCGTAAGGGCGCGAATTGCATGACACGAGAAACCAGGCCGCACTAGGCTGCCGAGCAGCCAACGATCATGACAAACAGTGCTGTTTCTTCATCGTCGAGCGAGCCGCGCCGCTACACAGGCACTTTCATCTGCGGATACCTGATTGCCTATGTGATGCTGGACTGGCTCAGTCATCTGCGGGACATCACGCCCTGGAACCCACAAGCCGGCCTGACCCTGGCGCTGCTGCTGGTCGCCGGTCCGCGGCAAGCCATCTGGACAGCCGTCGCCGCCTTTCTCGCTGAGATCGTGGTTCGAGGGGTGCCTGCCCTCTGGCTGCCGGTATTCGCGACAGCCGCGGCCATCGCCGGAAGCTATATGCTAGCGGCCATTCTGCTGCGAATTCGAGGCGTGAACGGCCCGATCGAATCTCCCGAGCAAGTGATCTCGCTGGTGTGCGTGATCGTGCCCGTCACGCTGCTGTCGTCAGTGCTTTATGCGTTCGCATTGCCGCACAGCGCCGAGCAATCCACTGGGAATGTCGTACGTTACTGGGTGGGAGATCTGAATGGCGTGCTGACGCTGACGCCATTGCTCTTGGTGGCAAAAGACTGGCGTCTTGGCCTGCACGGCGTCAGGCAGCGTCCGTGGGAAGTGAGTGCGCAAATTGTTTCGGTGCTGGCGGCGCTGTGGATCAGGCTAGGTCCGCACGCAATCAACGACCTGGTCTACGTCTACCCTCTGTTCGTTCCGGTGGTGTGGATTGCATTTCGCTGGGGAGTGGTGGGAGCAGCCTTGTGCACCCTGACCCTGCAGATCGGATTGATAGTCGCCGCCGACGGCAATGACGATCGACTGCTCGGAAACCTGCAATTTTTCGCTGTCACTCTCGGCACGGCAGGTCTGCTGTTGGGAGCCACCGTAAGTTCGCGCGCAGCGGCGCTACGCCATGTGGCCAGACGTGAAGCCGAGCAGCGGGCCATTCTGTCCACTGCACCCGATGCCGTCGTCGCCACGAACGCCAGTGGTCGAATCGTGTCCGCCAACCCTGCAGCGTTGCATTTGTTCCAGCTGACGACTGCGGAACTGGTGGGGCAAGACTTGGAGCAACGGTTACCCTCGATTCAAGTGAACGCCGAGGCAGGACGGGTCAGCCTGGAAGGCAGGCGTGGCGATGGTTCACCCGTTCCACTCGATGTCGCATGGGCGCGGTTGGACGCGCCCGCGACCGAGGGCATCATTCTGATCATTCGCGATGTAACGGAGCGTCTTGCCAGTGCGGCGCAGCTCCGAGAACGCGATACGGCGCTCGCGCGCGCCATGCGCTTCGCGGTGGTCGGCGAATTTTCCTCGGCCCTGACTCATGAATTGAATCAACCTATCACCGCTCTAGTATCGTACGTTCGCGCATCGCAGATTCTTGCTGCGCCTCTCTGCGATCAGGACGCGCGGCTGCCGGAAACACTGGACAAAGCAGCCAGGGAAGCGATCCGCACTTCAGACATACTGCGTCGCTTGCGAGACTTCTACCACGGCGGCGCTTCGCACCTCGAAACCATTCAGACCGAGTCCTTGATCAATTCCGTAGTGAAAACCTATGAGAATCGTGTCCGACAGCTGGGGGTGAACCTGCAATGTTCGTTCGCGGCGAAGCTACCCTCGGTCCAGGCCGACCCGATTCAGATCGAAATGATCCTGCACAACCTGATGAGCAACGCACTGGATGCATTGCTGGACCGTTCGGAGACCACGCGGAAGATTGCGCTGACAGTGTCACAACGCGGCACTGACATCTTGATCGAGTTGGACGACTCCGGACCGGGCGTCGGCGCCGACATCAGCGCCAGGATATTCGATCCGTTCGTTACCACGAAACCCGGCGGCATGGGACTGGGACTGACCATCAGTCGCACGCTGCTGCGCAGTCACGGCGGCGATCTGTGGTCCGAGCGTGGCTCGCTGGAGGGCGCACGTTTTGTCGTGCGACTACCCATCACGACCTCATCTCGGCCCACACTATGAACGATGCGACCATTTTCCTTGTGGACGATGATGCATCGGTACGCGATTCCCTGGGTTTGTTGTTGTCGCTGAAGGGATTTCGCACCTTGCTGTTCGCCAGCGCCGAGCACTTCCTTGCTACCTACCAACCCGAATGGCGGGGATGCCTGCTGACTGATTTGCGGCTCGGCGGAATGTCAGGCCTCGAACTCCAAGACAACCTGAAGCAACGCCATCTGCACCTGCCCGTAGTGGTGATGACAGCCCATGGGGATGTAGCCACCACTCGAACCGCCTTGCAAGCCGGGGCATTGGATTTTCTGGAAAAGCCTCTGGACGATGAAGTGCTCATCGACGTGGTGCGTAACGCCATTCAAGTGGATCGGGAGCGGCACCATGTGATCAGCGCGCAAACCGAAACTCTCGCGCGCCTGGAACGCCTGACGCCCCGTGAACGGCAGGTGTTCAACTTCCTAGCGGATGGATTGCAGAACAGGGATATTGCCGCCCGCTTGGAAATCAGTCCACGAACGGTCGAAGTCTACAAGGCCCGCATCATGGAGAAGCTGCAGTGTCGCAATCTGGCGGATGCGGTGAAACTAAGCATGGCAGCCGCCCAGCAGGCGCCTCGCGAAGATAAGTGAGCGCGTCCCTTGGGCATGGCGTAAGCGTGCGGGCTTGCCTCTGGCCAGCGGCGCGAGCGGGATAGAGTGCTTGAAGAACGTGGGTAAGGTATGGCGGAGAGAGAGGGATTCGAACCCTCGATGGGCTTTTGACCCATACACCCTTAGCAGGGGTGCGCCTTCGACCACTCGGCCATCTCTCCGACGCTCGCCCCGCGGCGCGAAGGGCGGCAAGAATACTGGCCGCCGCTGGGTACGTAAAGACTTGAAGTGGGGAAGAAGAGGAAACCAGGAACAGCCGCGTAAAAAGCCTTGTGCCAGCTACGCGGCGATTGCGGGAAATCGTTCAGGATCCAACGCCCGACGCGGGATGCTTGACGGCACCGCCAGCCGCCTGCTCTTCGCGCTTGATGCGCTCGTAGATCTCTTCACGATGGACGGCAACTTCCTTCGGCGCATTCACGCCGACACGGACCTGATTGCCCTTGACGCCAAGAACGGTCACTGTGACATCGTTGCCGATCATCACGGTCTCACCGACGCGCCGTGTCAGGATCAACATTGTTCGCTCCTTGCTGCAAAGCCGAGTGATCGAAGTCCGCTTGCCTCAAGCAGTGCGCATGACTGCCCCCCAAAGCTCGCTCGCACCTTTCACGTGGGAGTCAGAGTAGGCCAGCGTTTTTTGCTTTGGGATCGGGATTTCCCTGAATATCGAAAATTCCCTCACAGGAAACACACTTTCTTACAAAATTTTTTCGTTGAAGGAATCGAGCTTTCAGACCCGCTCACGACGATTCGATGTGGCACGCAAAGCAGCCACGCGACGAGCGGCGGCGACATAATCCCGCCGCGGCGAAGCTGCACATGCACCGCATGTGAATTTTGAGAATGCAGTCGTGGACTAGCGCGCCAGCTGCGATTGCACCCAGGCGCTCACTGACGCAAGTGCATCATCGAGCCCGGATGAATCGTTACCGCCCGCTTGCGCCATGTCGGGACGTCCGCCACCGCGGCCGCCGACTTTCTGCGCCACCACGTTCACCAGATCCCCCGCCTTGAGGCGCGACACCTGATCGGAGGTGACCCCCGCGATCAACACTACCTTGTCGCCTTCCTGCACCGACGCCAGCACGATCGCTGCCGACTTGAGTTTGCTCTTGAGCTGATCCACAGCCTCGCGCAGCGCGGCTGCATCCGCGCCATCCACACGCGTTGCGACAACTTTGACGCCGGCCACATCCACGGCCGTGCTCGACAGATCCTTGCTCTGGCCACTGGCCAGCTTGCTCTTCAAACCTGCAACTTCCTTTTCCAGCTTGCGGCTACGGTCGATCAGCTGACGGACCTTGTCCTCGACTTCCTCGCGGCTGCCCTTCACCAGCGCCGCAAGATCGCGCAACACCTGATCCGATTGCGCGACCCAATCCAGCGCACCTTGGCCGGTTACCGCTTCGATGCGGCGGATGCCCGCCGCGACACCGCTTTCGCCGGTGATCTTGAACAGACCGATGTCGCCGGCACGGCCGACATGCGTGCCGCCGCAAAGCTCGGTGGAGAAATCGCCGATCTTCAGCACCCGCACTTCGTCGTCGTACTTCTCGCCGAACAGCGCCATGGCACCGGACGCCACGGCCGCGTCGTACTGCATGAGCCGGGTTTCGGCTTCGGCGTTGCCGCGGATCTGCGCGTTCACGAGTCGCTCGATTTCCTTGAGCTCCGCGGGTGTGACCGCCGCGTAGTGCGAGAAATCGAAGCGCAGGCGATCGGGTGCGACCAGCGAGCCCTTTTGCGTCACGTGGGTGCCCAACACTTTACGCAGCGCCGCATGAAGCAGGTGGGTGGCGGAATGATTGAGCATCGTGGCGCGGCGCAGCGCCGCGTTGACGCTCGCTTCGACACGATCGCCGACCTTCAGCTCACCGCGCGTCACCCGACCCAGATGTGCGAAAGCCGCACCGATCTTCCTGGTGTCGACGACGGTGAACTCCACGCCGTTGGTCGTGAGCGCGCCCTGATCGCCCACCTGACCGCCGCTTTCGGCGTAGAAGGGCGTGCGATCCAGAATGACCTGACCTTCGTCGCCCGCGTGGAGTACCTGAACCTGCTCGTTGCCGCGCAGCAAGGCCACGATGGCCGCCGTGTCCGCCAGACGCTCGTAGCCACTGAAGTTCGTCTTGCCATCGAGCGATACGTTGGCGCGCAGATCGACACCGAACTTGCTCGCCTCCTGGGAGCGAACACGCTGCTCTTCCTTGGCGCGCTCGAAACCGGCCTGATCGATCGTGAGCCCGCGCTCACGCGCGATGTCCGCAGTCATGTCATCGGGGAAGCCAAACGTATCGTAGAGACGGAAAACGGTATCTCCGGGTATTTCCGTGCCGCGCAGCTTCGCGATCTCCTGCTCGAGCAGCGCCATGCCGCGCGACAGAGTTTCGGCAAACCTCTCCTCTTCCTGCTTCAGCACACGTTCGACGTGCGCGCGCTGAGCTTTCAATTCGGGGAACGCCTCGCCCATCTCCGCCTCGAGCGCAGCCACCAGCGTGTAGAAGAAAGGCCGCGTCTGTCCGAGCTTGTAACCGTGGCGGATGGCGCGGCGGATGATCCGGCGCAGCACGTAGCCGCGGCCTTCGTTGGAGGGCAGCACGCCGTCGGCCACCAGGAAGGAGCAGGCGCGAATGTGATCGGCAATCACCTTGAGCGAGTTCGAGGCCAGGTCCGTCGTACCGGTGGCCCGAGCGGCCGCCTTGATGAGGTTCACGAACAGATCGATCTCGTAATTCGAGTGCACGCCCTGCATCACCGCTGCGGTGCGCTCCAGACCCATGCCGGTGTCGACCGAGGGTTTCGGCAGCGGCGTGAGCACACCGTCGGCCGAGCGCTCGAACTGCATGAACACCAAGTTCCAGATCTCGATCCAGCGATCGCCGTCGGCTTCCTCCGAGCCAGGGGGGCCGCCGGGAATGTGCGCGCCGTGATCGTAGAAGATCTCGGTGCACGGACCGCAGGGGCCGGTTTCGCCCATCTGCCAGAAGTTGTCCCCCGACGGGGACTTCACGGCGTCGTCCGGGCCGCCGCCGGGCTTGTCGCCGATACGCACGATGCGATCCGCCGCCACCCCGACGTCCTTATGCCAGATGTCGTAGGCCTCGTCGTCGCTGTGATAGACCGTGACCATCAGCCGTTGCGGGTCGATGCCCAGCCAGGAACTGCCGGTGACGAACTCCCAGGCGAAGCGGATGGCGTCCTTCTTGAAATAGTCGCCGAAGCTGAAATTGCCCAGCATCTCGAAGAAGGTGTGATGGCGGGCGGTGTACCCGACGTTCTCCAGATCGTTGTGCTTGCCGCCGGCGCGTACGCAGCGCTGCGAGCTGGTCGCGCGACTGTAGCTGCGCTTGTCCTTGCCCAGGAACACGTCCTTGAACTGCACCATGCCGGCGTTGGTGAACAGCAGCGTCGGGTCGTTGCCTGGAACGAGCGAGCTGGACGGCACGACCTGGTGGCCATGCTCACGGAAGAACTGCAGGAACAGCGCACGCAGGGCGGCGCTCGACAGGCGCTTGGGGGTCGGCATACGGCTTAAAGAGTTAGGGGTCTTCAGTCCAGATCAAGCCCGGCGTCCCCGTCCGCGACGGAGTCGCAGGACTCCATGCCCGACTTCAAGGCGGCCCGGATCTGATCGCTGTCAAAGCCGCGATATTGAAGGAAGCGGGCCT
>JBDHQY010000088.1:0-8229 GCA_039807315.1 Steroidobacter sp.
AAGGAGCTGGGCTGCCGCTTCGCGCTCGACGACTTCGGCACCGGACTGTCCTCGTTCGGCTATCTCAAGCACTTCCCGGTGGATTTCCTCAAGATCGACGGCAGCTTCGTCAAGGAGATCCTGCACGATCCCATCGACCGGGAAATGGTCCGCTCCATCAACGAGATCGGCCACCTCACCGGCAAGCAGACCATCGCCGAGTTCGCCGAGAACGACGAGATCATCGAGATGCTGCGCAGTCTCGGCGTGGACTATGCCCAGGGCTACGGCATCGCCACCCCGCAGCGTGTACTGCGTGTTGCGGCAGGCGAAGCCAGGAGCAACTGACGGCGGCGAATACTCCGCCGGGCGTCGATTTTCCGCGTATTTTCCGCAGGCTTGCGCTGTATAACCTTGCGGCAGTGCGGCGTGGCTGCTACTTTCCCGCGGCGATGCGAGGCGGGCCATGCTTCGGCTTCCGAGGTTCACGCCCCAGGAGCTTGCGTTACGGACTCGCTTCCAACCCCTCATCAGACATTCTCGACAGCGGCCGTGCGCGGTTTCGGGACTGCATCGTCCGAGCCGCGGTCGCAACTAGGTTATGAGAATGACAGGTGCGCCCAGGCGCATCGACATAAATCCGGGAGACGTTCATGAGCTTTACCCTGCCGACCCTTCCTTATTCCTACGGCGCGCTGGCCGAGCGCGGCATGTGCCAGGAAACCCTCGAGCTGCATCACGGCAAGCATCATCAGGCCTACATCACTGCGCTGAATGCCCTGGTGGAGAAGAACGAGGCGCTGCAAGGCAAATCGCTGGAGCAGCTGATCGCGCTGTCGAGCGGCAAGGAAGAGCTGACGCCGGTCTTCAACAATGCCGGCCAGCACTGGAATCACAGCTTCTTTTGGAATTCGCTGTCGGCCGACAAGGGCGGCGTGATTCCGCCGGCGCTGGAGCAGAAGCTGGTGGCGGACTTCGGCGGCGTCGAGCAGTTCAAGGCGCAGTTCAAGGCGGCGGCGCTGGGTCAGTTCGGCTCCGGCTGGGCCTGGCTGGTGCTGGCGAAGGACGGCAAGCTCAAGATCACCAAGACGCCGAACGCCGGCTCGCCGCTGGCCACGGGCGA
This sequence comes from Steroidobacter sp., assembly GCA_039807315.1. Taxonomy (GTDB): domain Bacteria; phylum Pseudomonadota; class Gammaproteobacteria; order Steroidobacterales; family Steroidobacteraceae; genus Steroidobacter. The sequence goes on from JBDHQY010000088.1 coordinate 1,103, forward strand.
GGGCAAGCCGCTGCTGGTGCTGGACGTCTGGGAGCACGCCTACTACGTCGATTTCCGCAACCGCCGGCCGGACTTCACCGACAACTTCCTGAACCGCCTCGCCAACTACGAGTTCGCCGCGGCGAACCTGAAGTAGCTCTCGAGGGATCGTCGACGCCGCCGCAGTGCGGCGTCAGCCTCGTTCCATCACGAAGCGCATGGAAAGATCGACGGCCTGGACATGCTTGGTCAGGCCGCCGACGCTGATGAAATCGACGCCGGCGGCGGCGATGGCGCCGATGGTTTGCAGCGAGACATTGCCAGAGGCTTCGAGTTCGACACGGCGACTGGTTGCCCGCGTCAGGCGCACTGCCTCGCGCAGCTGCTCCAGCGTGAAGTTGTCCAGCAGCACGCGATCGATGTCGGTTGCCAGCGCCTGGTTCAGCTCATCCAGGTTCTCCACTTCGACTTCCACGACGGCCTTGCCCGCGATGGCGCGCGCCTGCGCCACCGATGCGGCGATGGATCCGGCCGCGGCAATGTGGTTTTCCTTCACCAGGATGGCGTCGAACAGACCGATGCGGTGATTGACGCCGCCGCCACAGAGCACCGCGTACTTCTGCGCGAGCCGCAGCCCGGGCAGCGTCTTGCGCGTGTCCAGCACCCGAGTGCGGGTATCGGCAATGGCGTCCACGTATCTTCGCGTGGCAGTCGCCGTCGCAGACAGCAATTGCAGGAAATTGAGCGCCGTGCGCTCGCCGGTGAGCAGGGTGCGGGCGCTGCCGGTCATCTCGCACAGCACCTGATCGGGCGCGACGCGTTCGCCTTCGGCCGCGCGCCAGGTCACCGTGATGGCGGAGTCCAGTTGACGGAATACGGCATCGAACCACGCGCGTCCGCACAGAATCGCAGGCTCACGCGAGATGACCGTTGCGCGCGCCTGCCGAGTCGCGGGTATCAGTGAGGCAGTGAGGTCGCCGGAGCCGATGTCTTCGGCAAGGGCGCGGGCGACTTGTTCTTCGAGATCGGGCGGCAGCGGGTGGTTGGCGGTCATGACGGCGATTAAATCACAGGCGTCGGCGTGGACAGAGTGCATTCCTTCAGGGCCGCAATCCGCCGTTTTCGGAAAGCACGTCAGGGTGGCAGCCGCGCATCCAGCGCCCGTTGAAGAATGGGCGCGCCGTCCCCATAATCGAACGCCCGCACAAACCCGCTTGAGTTGCCGTTGCGCAGCCGTGCGGACCGCCCATGAGCCTCGAGCCATTGCCACCGTCCAGCGTTCCTTCGCCCTGCATCAAGGTGTGTACCCTGGACCCCCATGGGATCTGCGTCGGCTGCGGTCGTACCTTGAGCGAGATCGCCGAATGGTCGCGTCTGTCGGCGCAGCAGCAGCGCGAGGTGTGCAGCAGGGCGCAGGAGCGGCGCCAGAGGCCGGCCTTGGCTAACGATCGAACCCCTTGAAAGGTACCTGTCCGTGGACGTCATCGAACGCATCAAATCGCAACTGTCCTCCAATCCCGTGCTGCTCTACATGAAGGGCACGCCGGACTTTCCCCAGTGCGGCTTTTCCGCCGCCGCGGTGCGGGCCCTGAGCGCCAGCGGCGTCAGTTTCGGCCACGTGAACATTTTCGAGGATCCGGAACTGCGCGAAGCGCTCAAGCAGTACTCGAACTGGCCCACCTATCCGCAGCTGTACGTGAACGGCGAGCTGATCGGTGGCTCGGACATCATCATCGAGATGTACAACAGCGGCGAGCTGCAGAAGGTGCTGGCGGAAGCCAAGTAGGCATTCACGGCCGGGTGTCGCCCGGAAACGCTTGAGATCTACTCGTCATTCCCGCGCAAGCGGGAATCCATCCTGCTGCTTCAAATGAACTCCCGCCATGACTTGCGCTGAGGGGGGCAGGTTCTGAGCGGGAATGACCAGGAACGGGTGGATCGGGCCTGCCTCAGAGTACCCGGCCGAGCCGATTGCACACCCGGCAGAACAGCTGCGCCGTCCGCTCGGCGTCGTACAGCGCCGAGTGGGCTTCGCTCGAGTTCCAGGCGATGCCCGCCGCCTGCAGCGCCTTGGCCAGCACGGTCTGGCCGAACACCACGCCGGCCAGCGTGGCGGTGTCGAAGCTCGAGAACGGGTGGAACGGATTGCGCTTGATGCCGGTGCGCGCCACGGCGGCATTGAGGAAGTTCAGGTCGAAATAGGCGTTGTGTCCCACCAGCACCGCGCGGGTGCAATCGTTGTCCTTCATCGCCTGGCGGATGTCCTTGAACAGGCGCGTCAGCACTTCCTTTTCCGGCAGAGCGGGTCGCAGCGGATGATGCGGATCGATGCCGTTCACCGCGAGCGAGGCCGCCTCGATGCGCGCGCCCGGAAACGGTTGCACATGGTAGCGCCAGCCTTCGCCCGTCTTGAGCGTGCCGTCGGCCTGGATCTCGACCAGCACCGCGGCGATTTCCAGCAGGGCGTCGGTGTTCGGATTGAAACCGCCGCATTCCACGTCGATGACCACGGGCAGAAAGCCGCGAAAGCGGCGCGCCATCGGCAAAGTCTCGTTCATCTCGGCGCTCAAGCGGCGGGCCCCTGTGCAAGTCGCCAGGCGATGGATTCGCCGGCGCGGAACGGTACGATTTCATCCGCGGCGAACGCATACGCGGCCGGCGGCGTCCACGCGCTGCGCTCCAAAGTGATGTGGTCCGTATTACGCGGCAGGCCATAGAAGTCAGGGCCGCGCAGCGCAGCGAACGCTTCGAGCCGATCGAGCCTGCCGGCTTCTTCGAACGCTTCCGCGTACAGCTCGATGGCGGCGTGCGCCGAAAAAACACCGGCGCAGCCGCAAGCGGCTTCCTTGGCATGTCGCGCATGAGGCGCGCTGTCGGTTCCGAGGAAGAATCTCGGGTCGTCGCTCGTAGCCGCTTCGAGCAGCGCACGGCGGTCGCGCTCGCGTTTGAGCACCGGCAGACAATAGTGGTGCGGGCGGATGCCGCCCTGAAAGATGGCATTGCGATTCAGCAACAGATGCTGCGGCGTGATCGTTGCGCCGATGCCGGCTCGGGCACTGGTGACGAACTGCACGGCCTCGCGCGTCGTCACGTGCTCGAACACGATCTTCAGGCGCGGGAAGCGTTCGGCCACACGCACCAGGATGCGATCGATGAATACGCACTCGCGGTCGAATACATCCACGTCGCGGTCGGTGACTTCGCCGTGAACCTGCAGGATCAGGCCGCATTCCTCCATCGCCGCCAGCGCCGGATGGATCTTCTCGATGGCCGTGACGCCGGCGTCCGAATGCGTGGTGGCGCCCGCCGGATAGAGTTTTGCGCCGACGATGAAACCGCTGGCCCGTGCGGCGTGGATTTCCTGCGGTGCCGTCGCGTCGGTGAGATAGAGCGTCATCAGCGGCTCGAACCGCAGCGGCGCCGGCACGGCCCGAAGAATGCGCTCGCGATAGGCCCGGGCCTGTGCAACCGTCGTTACCGGAGGTTTCAAGTTCGGCATGACCACGGCGCGGGCGAACTGCCGCGCGGTGAACGGCACGACGCTTTCGAGGTGTGCGCCGTCGCGCAGGTGCAGATGCCAATCGTCGGGGCGCAGCAGTCGGATCGTTTGCATACGGATCGAAGAGGCTCGGGGGTGGTCGGCTCTCGAGTCACGAGACCTGGCCGTTGGTGTTGGCGGCCTGCCCTGGCCGGTGCGGCCCGGCGCCTCGCTTCGCCGCGCAAGATTAACCGCAAACGCGTTTCAAGGCCGAACTCTTTTGATTCCGGAATGCAGTAGCTCCTCGTCGAGCAGCAGTTGCGCGGTGTAGCGCACGCCGAAACCGGTGCAATCCGTAGGAATGTGCGCCAGCCCGCCACTGCGGTTGCCGGCCGACAGATCGATGTGAACCCAGGGCGTCTGCCGCGGCACGAAGCGGTTGAGGAAGCGGGCGGCGAGGATGTGATCGCCCTTGCTGTCGGGTGTGCACTGCAGGATATCGGCGATGGGCGAGTCCAGGTCGGCGTCGAAGTCCTCGTCCATCGGGAACGGCCAGACGCGCTCGCCGCTGTCGCGGCCGGCACGCTGCAGCCGTGGATGCCAGTCGGGCCGATTGGTGAAGATGCCGCTGTAGCGTTCGGTCAGGGCGGTGATGCAGGAGCCGGTGAGCGTGGCGTAATCGATGATCAGGGAAGGCTGTTCGCGAGCCGCCAGCGCCAGCGTATCGGCCAGCGCCATGCGTCCTTCGGCATCGCTGTGCGCCACCTGGATGGTGACGCCGTTGACGGCCGTGACCACTTCCTGCGGCCGATAGGCGCGTGCGCCGGTCTCGTTCTCGGTGATGGCCAGCCAGCAATCGATGTCGAAGGGCGCCCGCAACTCGCTCAACGCCAGCAGCGCGCCGACGGCGACGGCGCTGCCCTGCATGTCCTCGTGCATGCCGTACATGCTCTTGTGCGGCTTGAGATTGATGCCGCCGGTATCGAAACAGATGCCTTTACCGACGAGCCCCAGCCGCGGTATTGCGCCGCGCCGCTTGGTCGCTCGATAACGCAGGCGCACGATGCCGGCGGCGCGATGCGAGTTGGCGCGTGCGACCGCGAGGAACGCACCCGCACCGAGCCGCTTGAGCGCTGCTTCGTCGAAGAAGCGCATGCCCCATCGGTGCCGTCGTGCAAGCGTGCCGAGCGCACGACGATAGCTGCTGCTGTCGAGGACGTTGGGTGGCAGTGTCGTGAGCCAGCGCGCGAGATGGTTGCCTGCATCGACGGCGAGGCAGCGCTCGACATTCACGTTGGTGCCGCCACCCAGCAGCGTGATTGCACGCAAGGCCGGCGGCCGCGCGGGTTTGGATTTCATCGTCGGCATGGGCGCCGAGCCGGCAAGGGCGGCGGCGATCATCGCTTCCAGCAGCGCGCCGGACTGCGCCGCGTCGATGCCATGAGTGGCAAACAGCACGCGAGCCGGTGCCGAGCCGGCGATCTCTTTCCACGCCCTGGTCGCCAGTGACAGGCGCTCGAACGTCGACGCTTCTTTGCGCACGAACACGACGACGAGCGGAATCGATTCCTCCGTCACGCGCGTGCTCAACATGCTTACGGAGCTGCGCCGCCGCGCTTTCTCGAAAAGGCGCTGCAGAATCGCGCCGCAGGGCAGTTGGCTCAAGCCGGCTGGAGCGTGCTCTCGATCACACAGAACGATGGCGGCGTCGTGCGCGCGCAGGCTGCGTTCGCTGCAGCTCGAGCGTCGTTGCACGATCTGTATGTTGCGCTGTGCGGGAAGCAGTTCCACGGGCTTGGTTTCCTTGACGTCAAAAATGCAAACTCCGATGATACGTGGGCTCTTTCTCCAGTAGCAGTCAGCATGTCCGAACCCTCCCGCTTCGACGATCTGGATCCGCAAGAAACCAAGGAATGGCTGGAGTCGATCGACTCGGTTCTGAAGACTCACGGCGCGCAGCGTGCGCATTTCTTGCTGGAACGTCTGATCGATTACGCGCGTCGCTCCGGCGCCTACCTGCCGTTCAAGCCCAACACGGCCTACGTCAATACCATCTCCGGCGGCCAGGAAAAGGACTATCCGGGCGACCGCACCATCGAGCGGCGGCTCGAGGCCTACATCCGCTGGAACGCGATGGCGATGGTGGTCAGGGCCAATCGCCGCAGCTCCGAGTATGGCGGCCACATCGCCACCTACGCTTCGGCGGCCACCCTCTACGAGGTCGGTTTCAACCATTTCTGGCGCGCCCCCTCCGAGCAGCATCCGGGCGACATGATCTACATCCAGGGGCACGCCTCTCCGGGCATCTATGCGCGCGCCTACCTCGAAGGCCGCCTGAGCGACGAGAACCTGCAGTACTTCCGCCAGGAAGTGGCCAGCGAGCAGGGCCTGAGCTCCTATCCGCATCCCTGGCTGATGCCGAATTTCTGGCAGTTCCCGACCGTGTCGATGGGCCTGGGGCCGATGATGGCGATCTATCAGGCGCGTTTTCAGCGCTACCTGGAGCATCGCGAGATCGTGCCGGCGTCGGACCGCAAGATCTGGGCTTTCCTCGGCGACGGCGAAATGGACGAGCCGGAGTCGATGGGCGCGATCACCATGCCGGTGCGCGAGAAGCTCGACAATCTGGTGTTCGTCATCAATTGCAACCTGCAGCGCCTGGACGGACCGGTGCGCGGCAACGGCAAGATCATCCAGGAGCTGGAAGCCGCCTTCCTCGGCGCCGGCTGGAACGTCATCAAGGTGCTGTGGGGCTCGCGCTGGGATCCGCTGCTGGCGCGGGACACCAAGGGTCTGCTGCAGCGTGTGATGGAAGAGTGCGTCGACGGCGAGTACCAGAACTTCAAGGCCAAGGGCGGCGCGTACACGCGCGAGCATTTCTTCGGCAAGTATCCCGAACTCAAGGAAATGGTCGCCACCATGTCGGACGACGACATCTGGCGTCTGAACCGCGGCGGCCATGACTACAAGAAGGTGTGGAACGCCTACGACGCCGCGATCCGTCACAAGGGCCAGCCGACGGTGATCCTGGCCAAGACGGTCAAGGGCTTCCTGATGGGCCGCTGGGGCGAGAGCCTGAATCCCACGCACCAGCAGAAGAAGCTCGACGACGAGGCGCTCAAGCAGTTCAGCAAGCGCATTTTCATCGATGCCTCCGAGCAGGAGGTCGCCAGCGCGTCGTTCAAGAAGCCCGCGGACGACAGCCCGGAAATGAAATATCTGCGCGAGCGGCGCCAGCTGCTCGGCGGCTCCCTGCCGCAGCGTCGCAACCAGGCGCCGGCGCTGACGGTGCCGCCGCTGGAGGCCTTCGATTCGCTGCTGCAGTCCTCCGGCGATCGCGAGATCTCCACCACCATGGCACTGGTGCGCATCCTGCAGGTGCTGGTGAAGGACAAGAACATCGGCCAGCACGTCGTGCCCATCATCCCCGACGAGGCACGCACCTTCGGCATGGAAGGCATGTTCCGCCAGATCGGCATCTATTCGTCGATGGGCCAGCTGTACACGCCGCAGGATTCCGATCAGCTGATGTTCTACAAGGAAGACAAGAAGGGCCAGATCCTGGAAGAGGGGATCAACGAGGGCGGGGCGCTGGCCTCGTTCATCGCCGCCGGCACGGCGTACAGCAACAACAACGTGAACATGGTGCCGTTCTACATCTTCTATTCCA
>JBDHQY010000089.1:0-8205 GCA_039807315.1 Steroidobacter sp.
AACTCAGGCGCACCCCGATGGCCACCGCGGCCAGTAGCGGCGCCAGCAACAGCAGCGCGCTGCCCGCGATGGCGATATCGCTCAGGCGCTTCGCGAGACCGCGTACGCCGTAGTACGGCGATTCGCAGACGGCGATGACGGGAATGCCATCCACCAGATCGAAGCGCGGCTGCACCAGCTCGAACACCTTGAGATCCGGCACGAAATAGATCGAGGCAGTCGAATCGCGCAGCGAGTTGAGCAGCTCGACGATGCGCGGATGCGGCGTCATCGGCAACGTGATGTAGACGATGTCGATCCCCTGGCGGCGCACGAACTCGCTTACATCGCCCATGCGTCCCAGGACACGATCGGCGCATGCGGCGGGAATGCGCGACAGCGCCCGATCCTCGAAATACCCGAGAATGTTGATACGCAGGATGGGCCGGCTGTCCAGCGTCTTTTCCAGCTGCAGGCCGGGCGCGGTGGCGCCGACGATGATGGCCTTGCGCGCACGCCGCCCATGATCGCCGCCATGCAGCAGCACCCGGTGCGCCATGAGCTCACCGCACCAGAGCGCGAACGGCGTGCTCAGCGCCCAGGCGATCAGCACCGGCCGGCTGAAGTAATGTCCCAGACCCGACAGCTTGAGCAGCAGATACAGGAACAGCATCAGCAGCGACCAGCGCAGTAGGATGTCGAGCAGCGAACGCAACGCCATCACGCTCGCCGGCACGATGCGGATCGGCACCACGTCGAGCAGATCGGCCACGCCCAGGAACGCCAGCACCGCCACCAGCAGGTACGGCCCGTACAACGGCTCGTGCCACAACCACAGGCACAGCAGCAGCATCAGCACCGGAATGACCGGATACAGCAGCGACTTGAGCGCGAACACCGACAACGGCTCGCTGGCGCTGACGTCGCCGGAGCGGTCGCGAAGCCGCGGTTGCCCGATGGCAGGTACGGAAGGTCTGGCCGAGTACTCAGTACTGCTCACGCGCACTCACCCTGCCACCTTACGAATTGAAAGGCTTGGGCCGCAGGAAGCGATGTTTGCGATGCAGCTGGTAGGTCACCAGCATCACGGCCACCAGGCCCAGCAGCCAATAGTCGGACGCCTCCCGTCCGCGCGGCTGCGAGCTCACGGTCAATGGCTGCGCCGGCACGACGAGAGCTGCTGGCCGACCGCCGGTCGCGAACGCCGCCGAGGCACGATGCGCTGCCGTGTTGCTCGGATTGTCGTGATCCTGCAGCACATTGCGCGGCCCCAGACTTGCCAGCCGCAGATCGATGTTCTGTAGGCTGATCTCCGATAGCTCGTCGGTTTTCTGCGCCGGCTCCGCCATCGACGTCGGCGCCAGATGGGGGCGCGGCATGGCTTCGAGGGTGAAGCCGACGCCGGGCAACACTGCCACGACAAGCAACAACGAGGCACTGACGATACTTCTGGCGCGCATACAGACTCCCGGCAAAACACAACAACGCACTCACGGCGAACTGCATCGTCGTGCGCACGCGCACGCCCCCTTCCCACCAGGACACGCTGCGAAGATACGTTCCCGGCTCTCCATCCCAGCAAGTACCGTTCCGTCTGCCGCTTTCGTCGCCGCTTCGCGACGATCGCGCCTTACGGTCGTCAAACTGTAGTTCTAATACCTACAAATTCCCGGTGAACGAAGGGAACAGCGAGCTCTCGCAGCGCCCCGACTCGAACCTCTGCATCGACATCGATCAATGCACGGTCTCGTACGCTCCATTTCGATCCATACCCTGCCGCGGCTCCGACGTACATTCGCGATTTGCGAGGTCCGTCATCTTGCGTTTGCTCCCTATGCCGAACGCATGCTGCGCTGAAGAGCACGAACAGAGTCGGTCTCGAAAGCACCGGCGCTGCACATTTGTTCCACCGCAAAAATGATTTCGCCACCGCACCCGGAGCTTTCGCCGATTGACGACAGTGTGTCGATCGACGCACGCATGCAGTCACCGCAACGAGCTGCCCTGTCATGGCGCGATGTCGTTTCCCAACGACGAAGCGCGATTGGCAAGCGTGCTTTCAGCGCATTCCGCGATCCGCGACGCCGCGTTTTCAGAAGCGATAACCGAACTGCGCTGCGACGATGTCGACGCTGGACTTCTGCTTGCCGTCGAGCAGCCCGTTGGCAAGGACATCGCCGTCGTCCTGGTGGATACGCACGTCGTCGCTGAACAGGTGGGCATAGCCTAAATCGATCAGCGTGGACGGTGACGGCTGCCAGCGCGCGCCGATGGCGACCCACTTACGTTCTGCATCGGGCAGACGCGCCGTTCGCGTCGAGTCCGGCACCGGCGTTTCGTCGAAAGCGACGCCACCGCGCAACTGCCAGGTGTCACCGATTCGATATGTCAGCCCGAGCGCATAGCGCCAAGTGTCTTGCCAATGCTCGGGCGTCACCGAAAGCACTTCGCCCGAGTCGCGCACGATGCGCAGTTCCTGCACGCTGCTCCAGCCGGTCCAGGCCACATCGGCCAGCAGCTCGAAACGCTCGCCCAGCTTCTGATAGAAGGACGCGGTGGCGATGTCGGGCAACTCCAGATCGACGGATGCCACACCGTCTGCAAGCTGCGCACCCGGCACCGATGCCGCGGCGATGATGCCGGCGCCCACCGCATTGGCCGCCGACGCCGGCTCGAAGCGTACCGAGCCCTCGATGCGATATTTCAGTGACGAGCGGTAGGCGAGCCCGAGCCGCGTACCCTCGGTGAATTTGAACAGCGCGCCGGCATTGAAGCCCCAAGCGGCATCGTCGCCACGTACCACGGTGCCGCCTGCCAGCCCGGCGTTCGCCGCCAGCAAGCCGGGGACATCGGTCGGCGAGAGCTGGCCCGCGGCCACCAGCTGCTGCAATCCCTGGCCGACCACGGCGCTGTAGTTGAGCGCGTTGGTGAGCTCGGCCTGCACTTTCTGGTAGTTCATGCCGAAGCCGAGCGAGACATGCCGGTTCAGCCGGAACGACAGCGCCGGATTGAAGTTGTAGGTCTTGATCTCGGACCTGAGCGCCTGGAAGCGGCCCATCCAGTCGTGCGCATAGTCCAGCTCCAGACCGAACGGCACATTGAAGCCGAAGCCGAACGCCAGGTCCTTGCCGAGGGGCAACGCGAAGTAGGCGGCCGGCACTGCGTTCCAGCCGCCGGCATCGCCGCCGTCGACGCCGAGCGGTTGAGCGAGCGCGGCTTGCGAATTCGAGTTGCGGAATTCGGAACCGATGTCGACGCCGCTGGCCACGATCGTGAGTTCGGCGGCATCGAGCTCGAGCAGGCCGGCGGGATTGTAGAAAACCGTGGTGGCGTCATCCGCCACGGCCGCGGTACCGGCGAAAGCGTTGCCGAGACGACTGGCGCTCTGCTCCAGCAGTGCGAATCCGGAAGCATGTGCCTGCGTGCACGTCGCCATGACAGCTGCACCGAGCGTGATCCGCGCGGCGCGCCGCAAACAGGATTCCATTTGCATCATCGGTCCCCTATCGAAAGAGCCGTTCGGCAGCTGTTGACTGGAAAGTGTTCTCACGAACCGAAGTGCAACGCACTTGGCAACGCACGGTTCCGGAATTCTTCCGGTGCTGCCCTCGAGGGCAGCCTGGCGACAGGAAATCGCTTCGAACGGCAGGTCCAGGCCTGCCGGTATCTTCAATCACCGGGGAAGATCAATACGGAATGCAGTATTGCCGTCGTTCGGCAAGGATGAGTCGAGCGCGGGAACGGCGCGTCATGTGCTGCCGCTGGAGAAATGCTCAATGCGAAGCAGCCGTCTCAGGTCTTCCTGACCAGATTCTCCTTACATGCTGCTGGCGTTCTGAGCCACCGACTATTCCTGCTCTGCGCTTGCATGGCGTTCGCAGTTCCACACAGCCGGCCTGCGGCGAATTCATGACGCGGTGAACGTGGATTGCGGCTCAGGAGACAGGACGGAAAACACCACTGCCGCATCGTCCGCCGTGTGCCCGGTCGAATGTCCGGGCACACGGCGGACATCCGCGGCCGCTCTCATGCTTGCACCTGCACCGCCGCCTGCGCATCGCGAATCATCAGTTGCGTGCCGAGGGCACCCAATGACATGGAAGAAGCGACTACGACGACGGCCAGAATCAGGCACACGAAGCGTTGACGCGGATGACGCGGGATCTCGGCGGTGAACATGGCGGCTCTCCTCTGGCTTGCCTGCTGCATCCTCGATGCGGCACCTGAACCTTCAGATGCAGCGGCCGCGCCCGAGGTTGCGGCGCCGGAGACTATTTTGCCGGCAGCCGTGCCACCAACCCGATCTCGACGGCAGCGCCCAGCGGCAGGCTGGCCACGCCGATGGTGGTACGGGCCGGATACGGCCGGGCAAAGCGGCCGGCGTAGACCTCGTTCATGGCCGGGAAGTCGTTCATGTCGGTGAGATAGATCTGCACGTTGACCACGTCATCGCTGCCGAGGCCGGCGGCTTCGAGCACCTGGAACAGGTTCGTCAGACATTGGGCGGTCTGCTCGCGGATGGTTCCGGACACCAGCTTGCCGGTTTGCGGATCGATCGGCGTCTGGCCCGAGAGAAACAACAGGCCGGCGGCTTCGACGGCATGAGAATAAGGACCGATGGCCGCGGCGCCCGCGGCGTTGATGGCATTGCGAGTCATTCTCTCCTCCTGATTGGTCGTTGGTCGCTGCAATCCCCACGCTCCGCGCGCATCACGCCAGCGAGTCGTGTACCTCGGCCGCGATCTCGTAGGAGCGCAGACGAGCGGCGTGGTCGTGGATCATCGACGCGATTATCAATTCATCCGGGCAGGTTCGCGCAATGAAATCGGCGAGCACGCTGCGGACCGTCGCCGCCGAGCCGATCGCGGTGCACGACAACACTTCGGCGAGCATCGCCTTCTCGTGCGGCGCGAGACGTTCGGCGTAGCCCTCGACCGGAGCCGGCAACTGTGTCGGATGCCCGCTGCGCAGGTTGACGAACGCCTGCTGCATCGAGGTTGCAGCGAGCCGCGCCTCCTCGTCCGTAGCGGCGGCGAACACGTTGAAGCCCAGCATGACGTACGGACGCTGCAGTTGTCGCGAAGGACGGAAGCGCTCGCGATAGATCTGCATCGCCTGCAGCATCTGCGCCGGCGCAAAGTGCGAGGCGAAAGCGAACGGCAAACCGAATGCCGCGGCCACCTGCGCGCCGAACAGGCTCGAGCCGAGAATCCACACGGGCACGTCGAGTCCGGCGCCGGGAACGGCGCGGACGGGCTGTCCTTGCTGCGCCGGCCGGAAGTACTCCATCAGTTCGATCACGTCCTGCGGAAACTCTTCCGGATCGGAGGCGAGATTGCGCCGTAGCGCCCGGGCAGTGAGCTGATCCGAACCGGGAGCGCGTCCCAGGCCCAGGTCGATGCGGCCCGGGAACAGGGACTCGAGCGTTCCGAACTGCTCGGCAATCACCAGCGGCGCATGGTTCGGCAGCATGATGCCGCCGGCACCGACGCGGATGCTGGACGTGCCGGCCGCGACGTGCCCGATGAGCACCGCCGTCGCCGCGCTCGCAATGCCGGGCATGCTGTGATGCTCCGCCAGCCAGAAACGTCGGTAACCCCAGCGTTCGGCGTGCCGCGCCAGATCGAGCGTGTGACGAAACGATTCGGCGGCATCGGAGCCGGCGACGATGGGCGAAAGGTCGAGCACGGAGAACGGGATCATGGGGCGCTTTCATTGAGGGAAACCGGCCCCACTATAAGGACGATCGCCGGGCCGGCAAGCCGGTCCGGCAGCAGCCCGGAGGTTCGAAGCGGTATGATCCCAGCCGAACCGCAGCTGCAGGTCCTGTGCGCGATCCGCGTACACAGCCACCCGGACGGGGGTCAAGGACACCATGGCCGTCAGCGCATTCGATCTGTTCAAGATCGGTATCGGGCCTTCCAGTTCGCACACGGTCGGACCGATGCGGGCCGCGCGCTTGTTTGCAGAGCGCCTGTCCAACGAAAAGGCGCTGGTGCGCACTGCGAGGCTGCGCGTCGAGCTGTACGGATCGCTCGGCGCCACCGGCAAAGGTCACGGCAGCGACAAGGCGGTGCTGCTCGGTTTGTCCGGGCATGAGCCGGACACCGTGGACGTGAACCGGATACCGGCCTATCTCGATGCCATCCGCGAATCCGGTCAGCTGGATGTGCTGGGCCGTCAGCCGGTTCCTTTCGCCGAGAAGGCGGATCTCATCTTCAACCGCCGCGAGACGCTGCCGCTGCACGCCAACGGCATGCGCTTCACCGCGTACGACGCCTCCGGCTCCGAACTGCTCGACAGAATTTTCTACTCGGTGGGCGGTGGCTTCGTCGTCAGCGCCGATGTCGCCGCCGACGGCGAGCTACAGAAGCGCATCGCACCAGACACGACCATCCTGCCCTACCCGTTCCATACCGGCGCCGAGCTGCTGACGCAGTGCCGCCGCGAAGGCGTATCGATCGCGGAGATCATGCGACGCAACGAGCGGCATTGGCGCAGCGATGCCGAAATAGACGCCGGCCTGCTGAAGATCTGGAGCGTCATGCAGGCCTGCGTGCAGCGCGGCTGCGTCACCGAAGGCGTGCTGCCCGGCGGCTACAAAGTGAAACGCCGCGCTCCCGACCTGTACCGACAGCTCACCGCGAATCCGGAAGCTTCCCTGCGCGATCAGCTGGTGGTGCTCGACTGGGTCAATCTTTACGCCCTCGCGGTCAACGAAGAGAATGCAGCCGGCGGACGAGTAGTCACCGCGCCGACCAACGGCGCAGCCGGGATCGTTCCCGCCGTGCTGCACTACTACTCGCGCTTCATTGCGAATGCAAACGACCGCGGCAGCATCGATTTCCTGCTCACCGCCGCCGCGATCGGCATCCTCTACAAGGAGAATGCCTCGATCTCCGGGGCGGAGGTCGGTTGTCAGGGCGAAGTCGGCGTCGCCTGCTCGATGGCGGCCGGCGCTCTTTGCGCGGTGCTCGGCGGCACGCCAGCGCAGGTCGAGAACGCTGCGGAAATCGGCATGGAGCATCACCTCGGCCTGACCTGCGATCCGGTCGGCGGCCTGGTGCAGATTCCCTGCATCGAGCGCAACGCCATCGCATCGGTGAAAGCCATCAACGCCGCGCGCATGGCGCTGCGCGGCGACGGCACTCACTATGTATCGCTCGACAAGGTCATCAAGACCATGCGTGAAACCGGCGCGGACATGAAGACGAAGTACAAAGAGACCGCGCGCGGCGGACTGGCGGTGAACGTGATCGAGTGCTGAGGGGCCATCGGTGCTGACCGTCATTGCCGCGCAGGCGGGAATTCATCCTGCTGCTGAGAATGAATTCCGGCTTGCGTGTGAATGACGGGAGGCCCGCTATCTTGCAGCCCGCATCGGCTAGGCCGCGCGCTTCGCCGCCGCGTCCAGGAATGTCTGGATCATGGGCTCGGTCGGCAACAGCGCCGGGAAGCGGGAGTCATGGAATTCCGGGTGCCATTGCACGCCCAGCATGAAACGGCGGGTGCGATGCCGGATACACTCGATGACGCCGTCGGGCGCATATGCCTCGACGATCAGATCGTCGCCCAAGCGCCGCACCCCCTGGTGATGAATCGAAGTGACGCGGGCCTGCTGCACGCCGCCGTAGATGGACTGCAGCCAGCTGCCGGGAACGATGTCCAATTCGTGCGCATATTCGTCGTATAGATCCAGCTTCCGGTGCTCGCGCGTCGCGGCGCCTGCCGCCTTCAGATCCTGATGGAGATCGCCGCCGTAGGCGACATTGATCAGCTGCATGCCACGGCAGACGCCCAGTACCGGTTTGTCCGCCGCGGCGAAAGCACGCAGCAGCTCCAGCTCGAACTGGTCGCGCACCGCGTCGATCGGGCCGAGCACGTCCGTCCTGGCTTCGCCGTAGACCACCGGGTCGATGTCGGCGCCGCCCTGCAGGATCAGGCCGTCGAGCACGGAAACGTAATCCGCGGTCGAGACCTCCCAGCGGCTGATGTCGCTGGAATGCTCGACCGTGGGAATCATGACCGCCACCGCGCCCAGCCGCATCACGCAATGGGCCATCGACTGCTCCAGGTATTGCAGCGTCTTGCCCTTGAACCCCGGTACGTCCCGCAACAGGCGCGGCGACAGGCCGATGATGACTTTGCGGGACGCAGTGCTCATGGAAGCGGATGCACGGACGATCAGATCGCGGTGGTGTCGGCCAGCCAATCGGTGACATGCCT
>JBDHQY010000090.1:0-8150 GCA_039807315.1 Steroidobacter sp.
ACCTCCGGTGAGCCCGCGGGTATCGGTCCGGATCTTTGCATTGACATCGCCGCACGCCGCTGGCCGTGCGAGCTCGTCGTCGCGGCGGACCAGCACCTGCTCGAAGAACGGGCCCGCGCACTGCAAGCGAACCTGCGCTTCGAAGTCATCGAAAATTTCGCGCGGCCCAGCGAACATCGGCCAGGCACGATGCGCGTCCTGCATCGACCGCTGCGTGCCGCTTGTCGCCCCGGCCAGCTCGATGCGGCCAATGCACGCTACGTGCTCGATCTGCTGGACGCCGCGGTCGATGGCTGCCGCGACGGCAGCTTCGCCGCGATGGTCACGGCTCCGGTGCAGAAGAGCATCATCAACGATGCCGGCATTCCGTTCTCGGGGCACACCGAATACCTGGCGCAAAGGACCGGGGCCGAACTGCCCGTGATGATGCTGACCGCCGATCACCTGCGCGTCGCCTTGGCGACCACACACCTGCCGCTGACAGCGGTGAGTGCGGCCATCACCCGTGACCTGCTGGAGCAGGTGCTGCGCATTCTCGATCACGATCTGCGAACGCGCTTCGGCATCGCCGCCCCGCGCATCCTGGTCTGCGGCCTGAATCCGCATGCAGGTGAAGCGGGCCATTTGGGGCGCGAGGAGATCGAAACCATCGCGCCCACCCTGGCTACCCTGCGCGGCCAGGGGTTGAACCTGATCGGGCCGGTGCCCGCCGACACGGCGTTCACACCGCATCAGCTCGAACAGACGGACGCCGTGCTGGCCATGTATCACGACCAGGGATTGCCGGTACTGAAATTCGCCGGCTTCGGCAACGCCGTGAACGTGACGCTGGGCCTGCCCATCGTTCGCACCTCCGTCGACCACGGCACCGCGCTCACGCTCGCGGGCACCGGCAAAGCCGACCCGGGAAGCCTCGCCGCCGCGCTGGAAATGGCTCTGACCCTGTCCAACGCCACGCGGCACTGACGGATGCACATCGCCCGCAAGCGCTTCGGCCAGCACTTCCTGCACGATCCCGGGATCATCGAGCGCATCGTGCGCGCCATCGATCCGCAGGCCGGGGACCACATGGTCGAGATCGGTCCGGGCCTGGGAGCGATCACGCTGCCGCTGCTGCGGCGGCTGCCGCAGCTGGACGCCATCGAGATCGACCGCGATGCCATCCGGCACCTGACCGAGGCCAGCGCCGGCCATTCGCTGCGCATCCACGAAGCGGACGTGCTGGAATTCGACTTCGGCACCTTGCGCAGCGACCAGCGCCGGCTGCGGCTCGTGGGCAACCTGCCGTACAACATTTCCACGCCGCTGCTGTTCCGCCTGATCGATCAGCGCGAGCAGCTGCTCGACATGCACTTCATGCTGCAGAAAGAGGTCGTGGATCGCATGGCCGCCGCGGCTGGCGACGAGAGCTATGGGCGGCTCTCGGTGATGCTGGCGCCCTGGCTGCGAGTGGAGCCTCTGTTCGATATCGGCCCCGGAGCGTTCCGCCCGCCGCCGCGCGTGGTTTCCACCTTCGTGCGGCTGCAGCCCCATCCGGCACCGCCCTTTCGCATCGACGATCAGCCGCGGTTCGCGGCCGTGGTGGCAGCCGCGTTCTCACAGCGCCGCAAGACCCTGCGCAACTCGCTCAAGGCCTGGCTCGGCGAGGACCAGATCCGGCAGGCCGGCGTCGACCCAGGCGACCGAGCCGAAGTCATTCCTCCGGCAGCCTTCGCGGCGCTGGCCAACCTGCGCTGACACCCGGCCCCCGCGATGGTCCTATAATCGGCCTCGAACACCGTCATGGGGGATCACCGAAATGGGCGAATATCAGAAGATCCTGCTGGTCGTCGATCTGTCCGAGGACAGCCGGATCATCGGCGAGCGCGCCAAGGCCGTCGCCAGCTGCTACCAGTCGGAGATCACGCTGCTGCACGTGGTCGAGTACGTGCCGGTGGAGCCCATGGGCGAAGCGCTGCTGCCCACGGTGCAGATCGAAAGCGAGCTGGTGGACCGGGCCCGTGCCAAGCTCGGCGAACTGGCGCAGCAGCTGTCGCTCAGCCACTGCCAGCAGCTGGTGGAGACCGGCAGCATCAAGACCGAGATCGTGCGGGCGGCGCAGCGCCTGGGCTCGAACCTGATCGTGCTGGGCAGCCGCGAGCGGCATGGCCTGGCCATCCTGCTCAATTTCACCGAGGACACCGTGCTGCACGCCGCGCCCTGCGATGTCCTAGCAGTGCGGCTGCATTGACATAGGCATCGCTGCGCCCGCGCGACGCCAGCTGTAACGGCTGACAGCCCACCGATCGCGCCATCCGCAAATCGGCGATGATCGACGCAGCAGGCCGCGGCCGGGCCGCAGCGCCGTGCTGCTACAATCGCTGCGCCGCATTGCCAGTCCTTTCCGGCCGTCCCATGACCGAAATCCGCCACAAGATCCGCGTCGACGTCAGCACCGCCTACGTCGACGATCAATCCAAGCCCGACGAGGGTCATTACGTCTTCTCGTACACCATCACCATCCGCAACGAAGGTGAGGTCCCGGCGCGCCTGCTGACGCGTCACTGGGTGTTCACGGACGCCAACGGCAAGGTGAAGGAAGTCCGCGGCGAAGGCGTGGTCGGCGAGCAACCGTACCTGCTGCCGGGCCAGGGCTTCCGTTATTCCAGCGGCGCGGTGCTGGAAACGCCGGTGGGTGCCATGCAGGGCAGCTACCAGATGGTGGCGGACGACGGTGCGCATTTCGATGCGCACATCGCCCCGATCACGCTGGCCATGCCGGGACTGCTGCACTAGGCTTTTCAAGAAAGGTCGTGCCGGACGCTGCCCGGCCCTTCACGTTCAGCGACAGGCGCGTGAGCGCATGGCGGCCGGTCGGCGCGTCGAACCGTCCCTGTTTCGCACGCTCCCCGTTGAAGAGAGCCGCATCGAGCCGAACATGCCTACTTACGCCATCGGCGACATCCAAGGCTGCTGCGACGAGTTCGAGCAGCTGCTCGAACGGCTGCAGTTCGATCCGGCCTGCGACCGGCTGTGGCTGGTGGGCGATCTGGTGAATCGTGGGCCGCGCTCGCTGGACGTGCTGCGCAAGGTCAAGGCGTTGGGCGATGCGGCCGTCATGGTGCTGGGCAATCACGATCTGCACCTGCTGGCGGTGGCACTGTCACCCCGAGAGAAGCACAAGCGCCAGGATACGCTGGATGAAATCCTGGCCGCGCCCGATCGCGACGAGCTGCTGCACTGGCTGCGCCATCAGCCGCTGCTGCATCACGACGAGCGGCTCGGCTACACCATGATTCACGCCGGCCTGCCGCCGCAGTGGGACTTCGACACCGCTCTGGCCTGCGCGCGCGAGCTCGAAGCAGCGCTGCGCGACCAGAACACTTGCCGCAACCTGTTCGCGAACATGTACGGCGACCAGCCCAACCGCTGGTCCGAAGATCTGCGGGGATTCGAGCGCCTGCGCTTCATCACGAACTGCCTGACACGGCTGCGCTTCTGCCACACCGACGGCCAGCTGGACCTGAATTACAAGGGCACGCTGCAGCAGGCTCCGCCCGGGCTCGTTCCGTGGTTCCGTGCGCCGCAACGTCGGTCGCGCCGGATGCGCATCGTGTGCGGCCACTGGTCCGCGCTGGGCTATCACGAAGGCGACGGCGTTCTCAGCATCGACACCGGCTGCGTATGGGGCAGCAGTCTGTGCGCCGTGCGCCTGGATCGACGCGCCGCTCCAGTCCTCGTGCCGTGCAGCTCTTCCGGCCTGTCGGCCGGTACCGAATAGACTCTCGGCCCCATTGTCGCGCGGCTATCGAGGCGCCACGGCCTCGTCCACGGAGGGTTCGGGCATCTGTGTCAGCGCCT
This sequence comes from Steroidobacter sp., assembly GCA_039807315.1. Classification (GTDB taxonomy): domain Bacteria; phylum Pseudomonadota; class Gammaproteobacteria; order Steroidobacterales; family Steroidobacteraceae; genus Steroidobacter. The sequence goes on from JBDHQY010000090.1 coordinate 3,841, forward strand.
CCACTTCGAGCCGCGGCTGCCCCATGGTCAGGCTGTAGGGCATGCACTTCATGTCGTCATTGACGACGCGGACCGCCAGCTTCGGCAGCACTATGCGCTTGAGCTCGTCGATCAGCTCGCAATCGCCTTCCTGCAGACCCAGCTGGCCGCGCGACAGCGATACCTTGCTCCACTGCGCCGGAAACTGCCCGGTGAGCTCGATGGGACTTTCACCCTTCACCCGGGCCACCAGCTCACGGGTGCTGCGGCTCTTTTCCAGCGCGGCCAGCGCCTGCGGCGTCGCCTCCACGGGTGAGACCAGCTTGATTCTCAGGTAGGGCGTGCGGGTGAGCTCGTTGTCGTAGCAGCCGCTGGAGCGCACCGTCACACCCGGCTCGACGCCGAGCGCCAGCAGCACCCGCCGCACCTGGTCGGCCACGCTCCGACAGGAATAGATCGAAGTGGTGGTGTGCAGATAGAAATTGATCTCCTGCGGCTTCCAGATAGCGGGCACCGGAGCGAGCCGCTCCCCGGCCTGTTCGGCGGCGGCATCGGCAGGCGGCATCGCCGCCAGCAGCGCCAGCAGCGCAGCGGCGACGGTCGGCCGGCGGCTGCAAGTGTTCGTCATCGGCCTGTTCGTCATGCTGGATCTCCGGAAAACTGCCGTGCCGGCGAACCGATCACCCATTCTCCGGCGCACACGGCCGATTGCAAGCCATACGCGGCAGCGGCACGGCTATACTGTCGCGCGAGCCGGAGAGCCTCATGAATGCATTGAAAGCCTTCAATTTCCGCGAATGGATCGACAACCACCGCGAGTTCCTCAAGCCGCCGGTCTGCAACCGGCAGGTGTTCCGGAACTCCGAGTTCATCATCATGGTGGTGGGCGGCCCCAACCACCGCAGCGACTACCATGACGATCCCGGCGAGGAGTTCTTCTACCAGCTGGAAGGCGACATGGTGCTGCGGACCATGCAGGACGGGGCGCGGGTCGACATCCCCATCCGCCAGGGCGAGATCCTGCTGCTGCCGCCGCGGGTACCGCATTCGCCGCAGCGCTTCGCCAACACGGTCGGGCTGGTCATCGAGCGCCAGCGCCGCCCCGACGAGGAAGACGGCTTCCTGTGGTACTGCGAGCACTGCCAGTACCCCCTGTTCGCGCAATACCTGCACATCAGCGACATCGAGAAGCAACTGCCGCCGATCTTCGAGCACTTCTACGGCTCGCTGCAGCACCGCACCTGCCAGGCCTGCGGCGCGGTCGCCCACAAGAACTGATCCGGATCCTGCATGAGCGAGAGCTTGAGCCAGGCGGCGCTGGTCGTCGAAACCGCCGAGCGGCGCTGGCTGGTGGACGCCGCACACGCCGTCGATCTGTCGATTGCGTTGCGCTTCGACGGTCCGCAGCCCAGCGCCTTCGGCGCGGCCGCGGCACAGGGACAGGCGCTCGAAGCGGGAGCGTTCGTCGGCGACGTACGCCGCGGCGGCAGCTGCAATTGCAGCAGCTATTCGCTGACCCCGCATTGCAACGGCACCCACACCGAATGCATCGGCCACATCACGCACGAGCGCATCAGCGTGCGCGACATCGCGGCCGATCATTTCGTTCCGGCCCTGCTGCTGTCGGTTACACCCGAGGCCCGGGAAGCGACGACGGAGAGTTCGATTCCGGCGCCGCAACCGGCGGACCGGCTCATCACCCGCAGAGCGCTGCAGCAGGCGGCGAGCGCACATGCCGCATCGGCCTTCGGCGCGCTTGTGATTCGCACGCTGCCGAACAGCAGGGACAAGTTGACGTGCGACTACGGCGCCGCGGCCACACCGCCTTACTTCAGCGCCGAGGCGATGTGCTGGATCGTCGCGCAGAACGTGCGGCATCTGGTCGTGGACCTGCCTTCGCTCGATCGCGGCGCGGACCAAGGACACCTCACCACGCATCGCCTGTTCTGGGGCATGCCGCCCGGCGAAAAGAGCTTCTCGGCAGCCACGCGCGCCACTGCCACCGTGACCGAACTTGCCTACATCGACGATACGGTCGCGGACGGCTTCTATCTGCTGAATCTGCAAGTCGCCCCCTTCGATGCCGATGCGGCGCCAAGCCGGCCGATCCTGTACCCGGCGGTGCCGGCATGAACAGCACCGATCGCGCAGCGGCCGAACGACTGGATGCCGCCGATTCGTTGGCATCGTGGCGCGCGGAATTTTGTATTCCGCCGCGCACGAACGGCTCACCAAGCGTCTACTTCTGCGGGCACTCGCTCGGCCTCGCCTCCAAGAACGCGGCTCGCGCCGTCGACGAGGAGCTCGATGCCTGGGCGCGTCACGGCGTCGAAGGTCACTTCGATTCGACCCGTCCATGGGTGTCCTACCATGAGCGGCTCAGCGGTGGCCTCGCCCGCCTGACCGGTGCCGCGCCGCAGGAAGTGGTGGCGATGAACTCGCTGACGGTCAATCTGCATCTGATGCTGATCAGCTTCTACCGGCCCACGCGTGAGCGGCACAAGCTGCTCATCGAGAAACGCGCATTCTCTTCCGATCGCTATGCCGCGGTCTCGCAGATCCGTCAGCGCGGTTTCGATCCGGCCGAAGCGCTGATCGAAATCGAAGCGCGCCCCGGAGAGTCCAGCATCCGCATGGAGGATGTGTGCGAGCGCATCGAGCGCGAAGGCCGCAGCATCGCCACCGTGATGCTGCCGGGCGTGCAGTATCTCAACGGCCAATGCTTCGACATGGCCACCATTGCGGCCTGCGCGCGCGCGCAAGGATGCAAAGTGGGTTTCGATCTGGCGCACGCCATCGGCAACGTGCCGCTGGCGTTGCATGACTGGAATGCGGATTTCGCGGTCTGGTGCAGTTACAAGTATCTGAATGCCGGCCCGGGCGCCATCGGCGGCTGCTTCGTTCATGAGCGCCACGCCCGCGATCCGGACCTGCCGCGGCTGGCAGGCTGGTGGGGACACGACAAGGATTCGCGTTTCGACATGCCGGAGGAGTTCCACGCACTTGCGGGTGCCGAAGGCTGGCAGATTTCCAATCCTTCGATCCTGTCCGCCGCACCGCTGCTCGCTTCGCTAACGATCTTCGACAAGGTCGGCATGGAACGCCTGCGCGCGAAATCCGTGCAACTGACCGGTTACCTGGAGTCGCTTCTGGACGCACGGCTGCGCAACTCGCTGACGATCCTGACCCCGCGCAATCCGGCTGCCCGCGGTTGCCAGCTGTCGCTACGCTTGCATCGCTCGCCCGCCACAGCCCGCGAAGTGCATTCCGCACTGACGCGGCAAGGTTACATCTGCGACTGGCGCGAGCCCGATGTCATGCGCGTCGCGCCCGTGCCGCTGTACAACACCTTCGCGGAAATCTGGGAATTCGTTGCGGCGCTGGAGCAGGCGCTGCACGCCACGCAGCGATAGATCTACTCCATGACCGTTTCTGCAAGTACCGACGAAGATATCGTCACCATCATCGGCGCCGGCCTGGCCGGCACCCTGATGGCGATCCTGCTGGCGCAGCGGGGGCACCGGGTCCGGCTTTACGAGCGTCTGCCCGACATGCGCCGCGAGATCATTCCCGCCGGGCGCTCGATCAATCTGGCACTCGCCGCTCGCGGCATCCGCGCGCTGGAGATCGCCGGCATCATGGACAAAGTGCTGCCCCTGCTGATTCCGATGCCGGGCCGCCTGCTGCATGCGCTGGATGGCGCGCTGACCTTCGTCCCTTACGGGCAACGCGAGCACGAGGTGATCTACTCGGTGTCGCGTCCCGGCCTGAACCGCATCCTGCTCGATACAGCCGAAGCAGCCGGCGTGGAGATCCATTTCCGGCACAGCGCCGTCGATGCGGATTTCCGCCGTGACTGTGTGCACATGCGCAATGAAGCCACGGGCGCGGGATACACCTTGCCGCTGCGACGCGTCATCGGAGCCGACGGCGCAGGCTCGCCGCTGCGGCACGCGCTGATAGACAACCTGCAGGCCCATTGCAGCGAAGACTTGCTGGAGCACGCCTACAAGGAGCTCACGCTGCCGCCCGATGAGCACGGCGGCCATCGAATCCGCAAGAACGCGCTGCACATCTGGCCGCGCGGCGGCTTCATGCTGATCGCGCTGCCGAACTTGAACGGCAGTTTCACGGTGACCTTGTTCCTGCCGCAGACCGGACCGGAAAGCTTCGAGACCCTGCGCGATCCGGACAGCGTCCAGGCCTTCTTCGAGCAACACTTCCCGGATGTCGCCGCGCTCATGCCGGGCCTGGCAGCGGAATTCCTGCAGCATCCGACCGGAGTCATGGGCACGATCCGTTGCGAACGCTGGGCGCTGCAGGACCGGCTG
>JBDHQY010000091.1:0-8139 GCA_039807315.1 Steroidobacter sp.
CAAATGGATTCCCGATACGCCGACGCAGCGCAAGATCGTGATCGACCGGGTGCGCAACTGGAACGCCTTCTCCAACTCCAGCCCCATCGAGGGCATCGTCGAGGCCATCCGCACCTACTACTCCAAGGACAAGAAGATCAGCATCTACGTGTTCGGCGACGAGTTCACCGGCCCGTCCATCGACGCCGTGATCAAGAGCGTCGACGTGCTCAACCGCGAGGACGCCACCGGCGAGCGCCGCGTGCGCATCCATGGCATCGGCTTTCCGGTACGGCCGGATGCGCCGCAGTACACCAGCATTCGCTTCGCCACGCTGATGCGGATCCTGTGCGCGAAGAACGGCGGTTCCTTCGTGGGTCTGCACGATCCGCAGCGGCGCGGTCCGCAGTTCCGGATCGGCGATGCCGAAGCGGCTCCTGCAGAACCGCCGCCGGCGCGCCCGGCGCTGCAATCCCCGAATCCACCCGCTGCCGGCCAGCCGCCGAGGTCCACTTGAAAACAACAATCAAGGACGCTGCGCTCTACTCGCCGCTGCCGCACCGGCGGCGATTCATCTCGATGCGGATGGATTCGCGCTCCCGCTCGCGCGGCAGCATGGGTTTGCGCGGCAGTGATCAGACGCGAGCGAATCGGATTTCCCTGGCCCGACCAGTGCTGCGCCAATGGGCGGCACGGCTCACGCTGAGTCTTGCCGCCGCCGGCTTGCTGCTGACCGCCGGTTGCGGCCCGGTGAAGCTGGTGGCCACCTCCAACATCCCCGCGCCGCTGGTGGTGAAGATTCCGGTGGCGGTGGCGCTGTTCATCCCGAAGGAGTTCTCCGAGTTCGTGTATACGGAGGAGCGCTCGGGCACGAACTGGAACGTCAGCCTGGGCAAGGCGCAGTCCGACGGGCTCACCGGCTTGCTGACTGCCATGTTCGATCACGTGGTGATGGTGGACAGCATCAATGCCGGGTCGCAGGTCGGCTCCGAGGTTCGCGCCATCCTCGAGCCCAGCGTCGAGGAATATGCATTCGTAACGCCGCGCGATGCCGGCTCGCCGTTCTTCGCGGTCAGCATCAAGTATCGCGTGAACGTCTATACGCCCGATGGCCGCCTCGCCGATTCCTGGGGTTTCACCGGCTACGGCACCGCGCCGTCGCAGGGGATGTCCAGCAGCGCGCCGCTGACCGAGGCGACGGCGCTCGCGCTGCGCGATGCAGGTGCGAAGCTGGCCGTGGAATTTCGCGAGCAGGCCATCGTCCGTGGTCTGATTCCGGAATCCGCGCCGCTCATCCCGATGTCGCCGACCGCGCCTGCATCGCAGGAGTCAATTCCAGGCACGCAACCTGTTCCCACCGGTGTGCCGGCTTCCAGTGGCGCATCGGGTCCGGCCGAACAGCAAGCTCCAGCCGGTGGCGCTGGCGAACGCTCGGCACCACCCGCTCGGCAGCAAGCCTCGCCACCGGCGAATGCGACGGAAGCTTTGCCTGTCGGAGAGAAACCCCAGCAGCCGGGCGCGTCGCCTGCCAAGAAAGAGCCGGATCCTTCGACACCCGAGACGCTGGCGGTGCGCGCAAGTGCCGACACGTTGCAATCAGGCTAAGCGCTTCGATTTGCTGGTCGCTTCAGCGCGGTTGTTCATCACTCCCGCGGATGCGGGAGTCCATCCCGCCGGTTCGCAAGGATTTCTGCCGCGTCGTGCAGGGCAGGTTTGGCGCGGGAATGACAGGACGAGTGAATCGGATCCTGCTCACGGGCTGCGCGATTCGCTCGGTTCCCTCTCCGGCTCCTTGCGTTGTTTGAATATCTGCCGGTAGCTCATGTCCACGGTCTCGACCGGTTTGCCGTCGATGAATTTGGGCCGGTAGCGCGCGGCGTGGATGGCTTCCAGAGCCTGTGATTTCTGCCGATCGGTGGCGTCGGCATCGGCGATGCGCGCGTCCTTCACCGAGCCGTCCGGCGCGACGGTGAATGCCACCTGCACATAGCGCTCATCGGCATCGTTCGCCGGCAGGGTGAGATTCCTGGCGGCCAGGCTGGGCGTGGGGTAGTAGACCTGCACCGGAAAGCTCAGCGCCGGTACGGCCTGCTGCGAGCCTTGCGCATCGTTCAGGGTCGCGGCGCGCTCGTAGTAAGGAAACGCCTTCGCCGGCAGCTGTTTGATCAGGTACCAATCGCCGGTCTGCAGCAGCGTTTCCTGCAACGTGTGGGCGGAGCTCTGCGCGGCGGCGTCCAGTGTTTGCACGGCCCGCAGCAATGCTTTCTCGCCTTCGACCGCCAGGAGCTTGGGATTGAGCGGTCCTGTGCCGTCGGCGCCGGCGGTCTGGATGCCGAGGTAGGAAAGTCGTACTTCCTGCGTGTAGCTTTCCGCCAGTGAACGCAGCGGAGTCACGGTGGACAGGCTGTTGCGGCCGAGCTTCTTCTCAACCACGCTCAGCGCCGCGCGGTACTGCTCCCGCGCACGTTCCATCTGTCCGATCTGTGCGTACCAATCACCGACCAGGCAGCGCACCGGCGACATGCGTGGGTCGGTGGCGCCGTAGGCATGTTCACCGACGCGCAGCAGGTAGAGCATGTGCCGCTGTGCCTCGAGCAGCTGGCCCAGCAGGGTCTGGCTGATGGCCAGCTGGCGCAGCAGTCCCTGTTGGGAGAGGTCGAACAGGCCGGCATTGCGCCGCAAGAGCAGCAGCGCCCGATCCAGGTACGGCACTGCCGCAGCGTGCTTGCCTGCGGCGGCCAGCGTATAGCCAAGGCCGCGCAGGGGATCGAACAGCTGCGAGCTGTTGCTGCCGACCCGATCCTCGGTGAGCTTCAGGGCTTCGGAGAAAGCCTCTTGCGCCGCAACCAGGTTGCCCTTGCCCAGCTGCGCATTGCCCAACAGCAGGAGCGCTTCGGTCAGCTGCCGCGTATCGGGAGAGGCGGCCGATCGCAGCGGGGCCAGGAGCCGCTCTGCCGAAGCGATGGCCGCGTCCCAATCCTTGCGGTCGATCTGTGCCCAGTATTCCTGTTGCGATGGCACAGCAGCCGGGATCGGCTCGGCGCGCAGCGGAGCCGACGCCAGCGTCACGATAGACAGAAACGCCCACAGTCCCGCATGAAGCTGGGTCCGAGTCCACTGCAACATGATGGCTGCCACCCGCCGGACGAGTCTCCCCTGATGAGCCACGAGGCTACAGGCTGCGCCGGCGGCGTGAAAGTCGTGCTGCCGCCGATGCGCCGCCGGACGCCAGGACGCACTCCGAGACGGCGAGGTTCGTTCGATCCATGCCGGCCGGTCATGTGCCGGCCCGCGGTGCCGGCAGCGGTTCGACGGCTCGGGCTCTCGATCCGGCGCGCGGAACTGGTATGGTCTGCAATCGTGACCATGATCTTGTCCGGCAGCGGCGTGTCCGTGCTCGTTTCGTTCGGCCGCGAACGGCGGTTCGCGAGTGTGCCCGGCGTGCCTGCGCTGCAAGGATCTTTGGTCCGCTCCCGGCCGTTACGGTTGCCAACGACCTGCTGACCTCGCCGATGGAATGACCCAAGCAAGCGACGACAACAACGACACTGCGCCGCAGGATGCCACGACGCCGGATCCGCTCTGGTACAAGGACGCTGTCGTCTACCAGATGCATGTCAAGGCGTTCTGCGATGCCAACGGCGACGGCATCGGCGACTTCGCCGGGCTGGCGCAGAAGCTGGACTACATCCAGGAGCTGGGCGTCAACACCATCTGGCTGCAGCCGTTCTACCCCTCGCCGCAGCGCGACGACGGCTACGACATCGCCGACTACCGCGACGTGCATCCGGACTACGGCACGCTCGAGGATTTCCGTGTCTTCGTGCGCGAAGCCCACCGGCGCGGCCTCAAGGTCATCACCGAGCTGGTCATCAACCACACCTCCGACCAGCATCCCTGGTTTCAGGCCGCGCGCCGCGCACCGCCGGGCTCACCCGAGCACGAGTTCTACGTCTGGAGCGATACCGACAAGAAGTTTGCCGGCACGCGCATCATCTTCACCGATACCGAGGTTTCCAACTGGACCTGGGATCCGGTCGCCGGCCGCTACTACTGGCATCGCTTCTTCTCGCACCAGCCGGATCTGAACCACGACAATCCGCAGGTGGTGCAAGCCGTCATCGATGTGATGCGCTTCTGGCTGGATCTGGGGGTCGACGGCCTGCGCCTGGACGCGATTCCCTATCTGTGCGTGGCCGAAGGCACCAGCAACGAGAATCTGCCGCAGACCCACGCGGTGCTGAAGCAGATGCGCGCGGTGGTCGATGCGAACTACAGCGGCCGCATGTTCCTGGCCGAGGCGAACCAGTGGCCGGAGGACGTGCGCGAATACTTCGGCGACGGCGACGAATGCCACATGGCGTACCACTTCCCGCTGATGCCGCGCATCTTCATGGCGGTGGCACTGGAAGATCGTTACCCGATCGCCGAGATCCTGCGGCAGACGCCGGACATCCCCGACAACTGCCAGTGGGCCATCTTCCTGCGCAACCACGACGAGCTGACGCTGGAAATGGTCACCGACCGCGAGCGCGACTACATGTACAAGATGTACGCGCGCGAGCCGCGGATGCGTGTCAATGTCGGCATCCGCCGCCGCCTGGCGCCGTTGCTCAGCAACGACGTGGACCGCATCAAGCTGATGAACAGCCTGCTGCTGTCGATGCCGGGCTCGCCCATCATCTACTACGGCGACGAGATCGGCATGGGCGACAACATCTACATCGGCGACCGCAACGGCGTGCGCACGCCGATGCAGTGGAGCATCGACCGCAATGCCGGTTTCTCGCGAGCCGATCCGCAGCGCCTGTATCTGCCGCTGATCATGGACCCGATCTACGGCTACCAGGCGGTGAACGTCGAAGCGCAGAGCCGCGATCCGTCCTCGCTGCTGAACTGGACGCGGCGCATGCTCGCGGTGCGCCGGCAGCACCAATGTTTCGGCCGCGGCGCATTGGAATTCGTGCGGCCGCAGAATCGCAAGATCATCGCCTACCTGCGCAGCTGCGAAGATGAGGTCGTGCTGTGCGTCGCCAACCTGTCGCAGACGGCGCAGGCGGTCGAGCTCGATCTGTCGCGCTACAAGGGCCGCGTGCCGGTCGAGTTGTCCGGACGCAATGCCTTTCCGCCGCTAGGCGAGCTGCCTTATTTCCTGACGCTGCCGGCGCATGGCTTCTTCTGGCTGCTGCTGAGCGAGACCGAGCCGCCGCCCGCCTGGCATGTCGAGCGCCTGCCCGCCACCGAGTTGCCGGTGCTGGTGCTCACCGACGGGCTGAAATCGCTGCTTGGCATCGACCAGAGCGTTGCGGCGCGCAGTGTCATCCGCCGCACGCAGCAGCAGCTGGAACAGGAGGTGCTGATCGAGTTCGCGTGGCTGCGCGGCTGGCTGAGCACGGCGGTAGGCGAGAAGGTGCATCTGGGCGAACGGATCCTGTGGTCCAACAGCCAGGGCGAGACGCTGCTGGCATTCATCTATGTGCTGGGCAATGCCGAAGGACCGCGACGCTATGCCTTGCCGTTGACCTTGGTATGGGACGACGTGGCCGACAGCGAAGTGCTGCGGACGGCGGAATGGACGCTCGCCAGGGTGCGCGAGCATGCACGCGTCGGCGTGCTGGTGGATGCGTTTGCCGATCCGGATTTCTGCGCCAGCATCGTACGTTCCGTCGATGCGGCGGAGCGGCTGGAATTCGCCGGCGGCGAGCTGCGGTTCGAGCGCACGCCGGCCTGGCCGCGCCTGGATACGGCACAGCTCAAGCCGATGCGCCACTTCAGCGGCCAGCCATCCAAGACCGCCGTGGCGCTTGGCGAGAGCGTGTTCCTCAAAGCCTATCGGCATGCCGAGCCGGGCACGAATCCGGACGTGGAAATGAGCGGTTTTCTGACACAGAAGCGCTTCATGCACGTGCCGACGCTCGGCGGCATGGTGACCTGCGAGCTCAACGACGCGCCGCCCATCGTGCTCGCGGCGCTGTTCGATTTCATCGGCAACCAGGGCGATGCCTGGACCTTCACCCTGGATCACCTCGATCGATTCCTCACCGGGCTGCCGGCCGACGCGGCAGTCGACACGAAGTCGCCGCACGAATTGTTCGACGCGCGCATTCAGGCGCTTGGCCAGTGCGTCGGCGAGCTGCATGCCGTGCTGTCGGACAGCAAGGATCCGGCTTTCGCCGCCGAACGCATGAGTGCGGCGGACCTGGCGCAACAGGCGGCTGTCGTCGTGCAGCGGCTGGAGCGGGTCTGCTCAACGATCCGGAAACAGCTGACGCAGTGGCCGGAGCCGTTGCAGGCACCGGCGCGCCGATTGCAGGGCTCGCAGGCGCGACTGGTCGAGCGGGTGCGTCGGCTGGCGGCCGGACCGATCGATGCCATGAAGATCCGCCATCACGGCAGCCTGGACCTGCGCAAGATCCTGCTGGAGGAGGATGACTTCCTGATCACGGACTTCGACGGCGATCCGTCGCTGCCCATGGCCGAGCGTCGTCGCAAGGATTCGCCTTTGCGGGATGTCGCGAGCCTGTTGTGCTCGCTCGACTACGCACGCTCCACCGCGCTCGAACGCGCGCTCGGCACTCATCCCGATCTGCGTGATCGTCTGGTGTCGGCGCTTGACGCATGGCGCGTGGCCGCGAGCGAAGCCTTGCTGAAAGGATACGTTCGCGGCGTCGCCGATTCCGGCTGCATTCCTGCCAACGCGGCGGATGCCGAACGTTTGACGGCGCTGTTCCGGATCGAGCAGTTGCTGTACGAGCTGCACGAACGGCTGGACAAGAACCCGGCGTCCGCTGCTGGCGTGATCGAGACGCTGCTGGCGTTCGAGGTCTGAACGGACAGCGAAACGCTTCGCAGCAGGAATCGCCGTGTCAGCCAAACCGAACAATGTCTGCCCGCTGTGCGGCGGAGCCAATCAATGCGCTCCGGCGAAGTCCGGCTCGCTCGATACGCCATGCTGGTGCCGAGATGTCGAGTTCGATCCGGCCTTGCTGGCGCGCGTGCCCGAATCTCAGCGCAACGAGTCCTGCATCTGCCCGCGCTGCGCGGCTGCCGCCGCCGCAGCGCGGGCAGATTGATCTTCAGAAGCGCCAGGCGCCCGACAGCCACAGCGCGTCGGCGTCGTCCACCTGGTCCGCCTCGATCTTTTCGTATTCCAGGCGGGCATGCAGGTGATCGAAGAAGGTCATGCCGACGCCGAAGCCGTATAGAAAGTCCTGGTCGCTCTTACTGGAGCGGAACACATTGCCGCCCAGATCGTCGAGGTCGATGGCGGTCTTGACGTCGTAATAGTAGTAACCGACCTTGGCGAACAGCTCGACCGGGCCCAGCGGCAGCGAGCCGATCAGGTACGGGGCGAAGCCGTCGAGCGATACCTTGTAGTCGCCGCTGGAGCCGCTGGCGCTGAAATGACTCCTGGGGGTGCCGAAATCGATATAGGCCGCTTCCAGCGCGAGATAGGGGTTGAAGCGGTAGCCGGCAAAAATCTTCCACGCGGCGTCATCGTCGTCGAGTCGTTGGATGGCCTGGTCGGCGTCGTCGATATCGTCGATCTTCACGTTGAACTGGCCGACACCGGCGCCGACATAGAAGCCGCGTTCGTTGTCCGCTCGCGCGGCGTTTGCGCCGACACCGAGCACCAGCAATGTTGCTGCCGCGAGTACATATTTCATGGATCCTCCTGCAGGAACGGCCCTGCGCGTTCACACCAGAACGCACGGCGCAGAGACCGGTTCCGGCACTGCGCTGCGGTGCGACGCAATGAGTTTCTGGCAATCGTCGCGATCCTGGAGCCTGCACTACTCGTCGCTCTTGAGCGTTAGTCGCAACTCTTGCTCAGGATGCTGTTGCCTACGTGCGAGGCTTCGTCGGCGCGCGCGGCGTCGGCATTCCCGCGCCAGCGGGAATGCCGGAAGGGCACAGGAGGCGAGAGCGCGAGAGAGATAGGGAACGACGCCGCAGGCCCAGTCGATCGCTACTGGCCGAACACCCAGCGGATCAGCTCGGTCTGGACCGCTTCGCCGGCGCCGTTGTGCGCGCCGGGGTGATTCACCAGGATGACCACGATGTAGGTCTTGCCGGAGGCGGCGTTGACGAAGCCGGCCAGGCCGCTGACGTTGTCGATGCGTCCGGTCTTCAGGCGCAGGCGTCCCTGCATTCCGGCGG